>NZ_JAGGDL010000005.1:0-159053 GCF_017653575.1 Pseudoalteromonas sp. K222D | reverse complement strand
GCGTACACAGCGCGAAATACAGTGATAGTATTTTGTATCGACCAAACTAACCTGACGTTTTCTTGCGATAGCCATGTTGCACCCTGCTTGATTATTGAACTAATCAGAGCATAGTTAATTACACTGATATTACAAATATTAGGGTGGGTGTCTGCATTAAAAATATTTCAACTGTAAACCTAAATACCAAATTCGGTTAATCACTTACTGATATCTGGCACCTTCTTTTAGTAATAACTACTTTTCCTAATAGCTGCTTTTTTACAAACAAAAAAGGCGCTTTAAAAAGCGCCTTTTAATTATTTTATTACGAATTTTACTCTGCGGCTTGCGCTACATTTGGTAAGTTAATTTTCGCTTGAGCTTTTAATGACTCAATAAACACCATGTAGTTTTTGTTTGCTTGTGCCATGGTAATGTTTTGCTGAATTTGTGGGTCAATATTATCTGCAACTTCAGCGTTCGTTACCGATTTAAGCGCAACAATCGCAGCATCACCATTATTTAAATTAACTAGCTCAACGATTGCTGAATCAGTTGGGTGAGCCATTTTAAATGTTTGCGTCACAATAGCTGGCGAAACAGTATAGCTCTGACGCGTTAACTGCGCTTCTTGGCGAACTGTTAGGTTTTGCTCAGCGGCAACGTCATTTAAGCTCTTGCCTGCTTGTACTTCTGCAAAGAGTGTACGGGCTTTTTCTTTAGCAAGCGCTGATGTTTTCTCGTTAACTAAGCTGGCTTTAATTTGCTCGCTTACATCGCTTAGTGCTTTAGTGGCAGCTGGCTCATGTTCATTAACACGCACCACAATAACATGCTCATTACCTAACTCAATCAGCTCTGAGTTTACTTTATCTTCAAGTAAATCAACTGATGTTAATGCTGTAATAACTGCAGGGCTGTTTAACGGCTCTGGTAGCTCATTTAGCGCTACAAGTGGAGTAGACTTAATCTCTACACCCGCGGCTTCTGCTGCATCAACTAAGCGGTCTGAAATTTCAAACGCAAGCGCGGCCATTTCTGTTTGCTTTTCGTAAAATGCATCTACTTTTTCAGCTTTTTCTAGTTCTGCACGTAAATCTGCTTTTACATCATCGTAGGCTTTTACTTGCTGCGCCTGTAGGTCGGTTAGTTTAATAATGTGGTAACCAAATTCTGATGCTATAACGTCTGAGTAGTCACCTTTATTTTCGAGCGCAAATGCTGCGTCTTCAAAAACAGGATCCATTACATCACGTTCTATCCACTCTAAATCGCCACCCATTTCGCCACTTACAATATCATCAGACGATGATTCTGCTAGCTCGGCAAAATCAGCACCTTGATTTAATTGCGCTAATAAAGACTCTGCTTTTGCTTTAGCTGCATCATCGTCTTCACTGTTATCAATTAAAATATGCGAAACACGACGCTTTTCAGGCTCAACGTATTGCGCTTTACTTTGTTCGTAATAGGCTTTTACGTCATCTTCAGTTACTGAAGCAACTGTAATGTCTTGCGCTTTTAGCTCTATGTAATTAACCGATAAACGCTCTGGAGATAAAAACTGGCCGCTATTTAATTCATAGTAATCTGCTATTTCTTGCTCACTCACTACAACACTGTCTTGCATTGCTTCTTTATTAACTACTAGGTAGTCAATGCTGCGCGTTTGTTGTTGTAGAGCAATGGCACTCTCAAGTTCATTTTTTAGCGCAAAATCACTTCCCGCAACAGCAGATACAAGCTGGCTGCGTGTCATGTCTTTACGTAAATACTCGCGAAATGAGTCTGGTTGAAAGTTCATTTGACGAATAACTTGCAAGTAACGGTCGTTGTTAAAGCTTTCACCAATTTTAAAATAAGGTAATTCTAAAATGGTTTGTCTTACACTTTCATCGCTTACACGAAGGCCTAACTCTGCCGCTAGTTGAGTTTGCAGTTCTTGTTGTACTAAACGGTCAATTACACCTTGGCGTATTTGCGCCATGTAATTTGGATCGGCTGCAATTTGGGTAAAGTATTCACCAAACTGTTGCTCTAATCGGCCTCGTTCATTTTGAAACGCACGATTAAATTCGGTTTGACTAATTTTAATACCATTTACTTCAGCAACAGGTTGTTCTGTGGTTTGACCTAGGTAACTACCAATTCCTGCTAAAGCAAAAGATAAAATCACGGCGCCTAAAATTACTTTGGCTATAGGTCCTTGCGAACCTTCTCTGATTTTCTCAAGCATTTGTTTATCTCTTTTCTGAGCAAGGTTTTTACCTTGTCATATGTAAAAAAAGCGTATCTTACCAGATACGCTTTTTCACTTGAAGTAACTGGCGGTAAAGTTACTTAATTCATCTTCTGTGGTCATTAAGTATTTTTACACTCGCCACAACTAATGTGTTTAAAACAGTGATTAGTTTACTGCGTCTTTTAGTGCTTTACCTGCTTTAAATGCAGGGATAGTTGCAGCAGCAATTTGAATTGTTTCGCCAGTTTGTGGGTTACGGCCTGAACGTGCAGCACGGTCACGAACTGAAAAAGTACCAAAACCAACAAGTGCAACTGAGTCGCCTTCTTTAAGTGCGCCAGTAACTGATTCGATAAATGAATCTAGTGCACGACCTGCAGCCGCTTTAGAAATGTCAGCATCAGCTGCGATTTGATCGATTAATTGAGATTTATTCACAATATCATCCTCTTTAATTGTTGTTATCAAGAGCGATTGTTTTTTACTAACATCACTGTTTTGAAAATTTAGAGCAAACTATTATGCTCATACGATTATATTTTTCTTAAGCCTAGTAACCATAAGGGCTAGGCTTGAAAACCAGTGCTTAACTTATCATACCGTTTAGATTTGAAAAGCCCCTAAAAGCACTTTTTTAGCGTTTTTTATCGGTTTTTCGGCGTTTCGACTGAAAAACTATCAACTGGGTGCACTAAAGCAAGTTTTAATACTTCATCAATCCATGTAACTGGGTGAATATCGAGGCCAGCCAATACGTTGTCTGGGATCTCTTTTAGGTCACGTTCGTTAATTTTTGGAATAATAACCGTTTTAATACCGCCGCGATGCGCTGCTAATAATTTCTCTTTTAAGCCACCAATTGGTAGTACTTCACCACGCAATGTAATTTCGCCTGTCATGGCAACATCGGCACGTACCGGATTACCCGTTAAGCTCGACACTAAACCAGTTACCATAGCAGCACCTGCACTTGGACCATCTTTAGGCGTTGCGCCTTCAGGTACGTGTACATGAATATCGCGCTTTTCATAAAAATCACTGTTAATACGAAACTCTTCCGCTCGGTTTCGTACTACTGTCATGGCTGCTTGTATCGACTCTTGCATTACATCACCTAATGAGCCGGTATAGCTAAGCTTACCTTTACCTGGTACTGCGGCGCATTCAATAGTTAGCAAGTCGCCGCCCACTTCAGTCCATGCAAGGCCTGTAACTTGGCCAATACGGTCGCCGTCTTCTGCTTTACCGTAATCAAAGCGTTGCACCCCTAAAAAGTCCTCTAGGTTGTGCTCATCGATAGTGACTGTTGTGGTGTCTTTTTCGATTAAAATATTTTTAACCGCTTTACGACATAGTTTAGATATTTCGCGCTCTAAATTACGTACACCCGCTTCACGCGTGTAATAACGAATAATACCGGTAATGGCACTATCGGCTATCTCAATTTCATGCTCTTTTAAGCCATTACGCTTAACTTGCTTGGTAATTAAGTGCTGTTTAGCAATATTTAGTTTTTCATCTTCGGTGTAACCCGACAAACGAATAACTTCCATTCGATCTAGTAACGGCCCTGGAATGTTAAAGCTGTTTGATGTAGCAACAAACATCACATCCGACAAATCGTAGTCAACTTCTAGGTAGTGATCGGCAAAATGACTATTTTGCTCAGGATCTAACACCTCAAGTAATGCAGATGCGGGATCACCACGCATGTCTGATGACATTTTGTCGATTTCATCAAGTAAAAACAATGGGTTTTTAACGCCCACTTTTGTCATATTCTGAATCATTTTACCTGGCATTGAGCCAATGTAAGTACGACGATGGCCACGAATTTCAGCTTCATCACGTACACCGCCAAGCGCCATACGAATATACTTACGGCCGGTAGAGCGTGCAATAGATTGACCTAAAGAGGTTTTACCCACACCAGGCGGCCCTACTAGACACAAAATAGGCCCTTTAAGCTTGTTAGTACGTTGTTGCACCGCTAGGTACTCTAAAATACGTTCTTTAACTTTTTCTAAGCCGTAATGGTCGCTATCAAGTATTTTTTGCGCGCCAGCTAAATCTTTTTTAACTTTTGAGCGTTTTTTCCACGGTACACTAATTAGTGTATCTATGTATGAGCGCACTACACTGGCTTCTGCCGACATTGGCGACATCATTTTTAGCTTACTTAACTCAGCCGTCGCTTTTTCTTTTGCTTCGGTTGGCATGCCCGACTCTTCAATACGCTTTTTCAGCGCTTCAAACTCGTCTGGCACATCATCAAGTTCACCGAGCTCTTTTTGAATAGCTTTCATTTGCTCATTGAGGTAATACTCGCGCTGTGATTTTTCCATCTGCTTTTTAACGCGGCTACGTATTTTTTTCTCAACTTGCAGTAAATCTATTTCGCCTTCCATTAGCGCCATTAAGTATTCTAAGCGTTCGGTAACACTTGAGGTTTCTAATACTTTTTGTTTTTCAGGCACTTTTAATGGCATATGAGCTGCCATGGTATCGGCAAGGCGCGCCGGATCGTCAATCCCCGAAACCGAAGTAAGTACTTCTGGTGGGATTTTTTTATTGAGTTTTACATAGCCTTCAAATTGGCTAATTGCGCTGCGAATAAACACATCTTGCTCATGCTCATCTATTGATTCTGATTCAATAAACTGCGCATTAGCTACAAAAAATTCTTCGCTATCAATAAATTCTTCAATTTTTGCGCGCTGCGTACCTTCTACTAAAACTTTTACTGTACCGTCTGGTAACTTTAATAACTGAAGTACAGTGGCAATAGTACCAACACGATAAATATCATCTTGCTCAGGCTCATCTACGGTTGCATCTTTTTGGGCAACCAAGAAAATTTGTTTGTCTTTATCCATTGCCGCTTCAAGGCATTTTATTGATTTTTCACGGCCTACAAAAAGCGGGATCACCATGTGCGGATATACCACTACATCGCGCAGTGCTAATACTGGGATTTCGACTCGATCGGTTCTCTCAAGCGTCATTATATTTCTCTTTGCACTTCATTTATTTTAAAGATTACTCAAGTATATGGGGATAACCTAATTAAAGTTCAACGATTTTCCCGTACTCAATTAAATTAATTATAAAAAAAGGAGCCTAAGGCTCCTTTTTAAATCAAATAGCTTAAAAACTACTCAGATGCTGCTTTATCTTGATTATTATTTTCATAAATCAAAATTGGGTCTGATTCACCTTTAATTACGGTTTCATCTATAACCACTTTGCTTACATTATCCATAGAAGGTAGCTCATACATAGTATCAAGTAATACACCTTCAACGATTGAACGAAGACCACGTGCACCTGTTTTACGCTCCATTGCTTTGTGGGCAATTGCAGCTAAGGCATCATCGCGAAACTCAAGCTCAACATCTTCCATACCAAACAATACTGAGAACTGTTTAGTAATGGCGTTTTTAGGCTCACTTAAAATTTGTATTAGTGCAGCTTCATCAAGTTCAGTTAATGTAGCAACTACCGGTAAACGGCCGATAAACTCAGGGATCAAGCCGTACTTAACTAAATCCTCTGGCTCTACGTCTTTAAATGTATCACTTAAAGAGCGGCTCGCTGCAGACTCTTTAACATCAACACCAAAACCAATACCGGTATTTTTATGGCTACGTTGCTCAATCACTTTATCAAGACCTGAGAATGCGCCACCACAAATAAACAAGATTTTAGACGTATCTACTTGTAAAAACTCTTGCTGTGGGTGCTTACGGCCACCTTGTGGTGGAACCGAAGCTATGGTGCCTTCTATCAGTTTAAGTAGTGCTTGTTGCACGCCTTCGCCTGATACATCACGCGTAATTGACGGGTTATCTGATTTACGAGAAATTTTATCAATTTCATCTATGTAAACAATGCCACGTTGCGCTTTTTCAACATCGTAATCGCATTTTTGTAACAGCTTTTGAATGATGTTTTCAACATCTTCACCCACATAACCCGCTTCGGTTAATGTGGTTGCATCGGCCATAGTAAACGGCACATCTAATAAGCGTGCTAACGTTTCTGCTAGTAATGTTTTACCACTACCTGTAGGACCAATTAATAAGATATTACTTTTACTTAGTTCAATATCTTGCTTAGTCGACTGATTACGTAGGCGTTTGTAATGGTTGTATACCGCTACAGACAATACTTTTTTAGCATGGTCTTGGCCAATAACATAGTCGTCTAAGTGTTTACGAATTTCTTTTGGTACAGGTAGTTTGTCAGAGGCATCGTGCTTAGGCGCAATGTCTTTTATTTCTTCTCTGATAATATCGTTACACAACTCTACACATTCATCACAAACATATACTGAAGGGCCTGCAATTAATTTGCGTACTTCATGTTGGCTTTTGCCGCAAAAAGAACAGTATAACAATTTACTACTTTTGTCGCCGTCTGTAGGAGTGTCAGACATTCAGCTACCTCATTTTATACGTTGGCCACCAAATTGGTCGATGGCTATTTCAATACGTTTTAACTATACCAAAATTTAATTTTTTCGCATAGTAACTCAAAGTGGCAAACAGCCTAGCTGTTTGCCAAACGCTTACTTGCTAGCGCGATTTTTAAATACTGAGTCTACAATGCCGTAATCTACAGCTTGATCAGCACTCATAAAGTTATCACGATCAGTGTCTTTAGAAATCACGTCTAATGGTTGGCCTGTATGCTCAGCCATTAAGCGGTTTAGCTTGTCTTTAATAGACAGGATTTCTTTGGCATGTATTTCAAAGTCAGATGCTTGACCTTGGAAACCACCTAATGGTTGGTGGATCATTACGCGTGAGTTCGGTAGGCAAAAACGTTTGCCCTTTGCCCCAGCGGTAAGTAAAAAAGCACCCATGCTAGCAGCTTGACCTACACAAATTGTACTTACATCTGGTTTAATGAAGTTCATTGTGTCGTAAATTGCCATACCCGCAGTAACCGAACCACCTGGTGAGTTTATATATAAAAAGATATCTTTATCTGGGTTTTCTGATTCTAAGAACAACATTTGCGCTAAAATCAGGTTTGCCATGTTGTCTTCAACAGGACCCGTTAAAAAGATAATACGCTCTTTTAATAATCTCGAATAAATGTCATACGAGCGCTCGCCTTTAGGTGTTTGTTCAACAACCATAGGGACCAATGCGTTTAGGGGATCTGTAATACCAATATTCATACTTATTTAATTCCTTATGCGCTTATACTTGTCCTTATTAAAGAAAAGCATAGTTATCATTTTTCGCAAATTAAGAACCACAAACTAAAATGGCCCGAGCACACTGCATAAACAGAGTAACACGAGCCATTTAATCGTTAGCGAGCACTTAAGTCAATGACTTATTAAGCACCTTGCTGTGGATTCATGATGTCGTCAAATGCTGTTTCAACGTCAGTCACAGTTGCTTTAGCTAAGATAGCCTCAACAGCTTGCTCTTCCATTGCTACATTACGCATTTGCTGCATAAGTTGATCATTCGCTTTGTAGTATTCTACTACTTCAGTTGGATCTTCGTATGCAGAAGCTACCGTTGCGATTAATGCTTCAACTTTAGCGTCGTCAACTTTAATCTCGTTAGCTTTAATCACTTCACCTAATAAAAGGCCAGTTTTAACACGTGTTACTGCTTGCTCATGGAACAATTCAGCAGGAAGCTCAGGCATGTTTTGCGCATCGCCACCAAAACGTTGAGCAGCTTGCTGACGTAATGCGTCAACTTCTTGATCAACTAGTGCTTTAGGCACTTCAATTTCGTTGTTCGCTAAAAGACCTTTAATAGCTTGATCTTTAACGTTAGCTTTAACCGCTTGGTCTAGCTCACGTGTCATGTTCTTTTTAACTTCAACTTTAAGCGCGTCAACACCACCTTCGGTAACACCGAATTTAGTTGCAAATTCTTCGCTTAATTCAGGTAACTCTTGCGCTTCAACTTTTTTCACTGTGATAGTGAATTGAGCCGCTTTACCTTTTAAGTTTTCAGCATGGTAATCATCAGGGAAAGTTACGTCAGCAATTGCTTCTTCGCCTGCTTTTTTACCTACGATATTATCTTCAAAACCTGGGATCATACGACCTTGGCCAAGTTCTAATGGGAAGTCTTCAGCTTTGCCGCCTTCAAATACTTCACCGTCGATAGTACCTACAAAATCAACCGTTACACGGTCGTTTTCGCCAGCAGCTGTATCAACTTCAGCCCAGTCTGCGTGTTGCTTACGAAGTGTTTCTAGCATGTTAGCTAAATCTTCGTCAGTTACTGTTACGGCTGGTTTTTCAACTGTAATTTTGTCTAAACCTTGAACTTCAACTTCAGGGTAAACTTCAAACGTAGCCGAAAACTCTAAATCTTTACCAGCTTCAAGTGCTTTTGGAGCAAATGTTGGTGCGCCAGCTGGGTTAATTTTTTCTGAAACAATTGCTTCATAGAAATTACGTTGCATTACTTCGCCAGCAACTTCTTGACGAACTGCTGGTCCAAAACGCTTGTTAATTACTGATGCTGGAACTTTACCAGCACGGAAGCCATCAATACGCTGCGTTTTTGACAGTTGTTGTAAGCGTTTTTTTACTTCATTCTCAACGTTCTCTGCAGGAACGGTGATGGTCAGACGGCGCTCAAGGCCTTGGGTCGTCTCAACAGAAACTTGCATGATTTACCTCAATCTTCAATTTTGGCGACTGTTCGCCTTCTTTACACACAAAGTCATCTTTAGGAGTCTTGATAAAATTTAAACCTTTGTGGCTTAAAAACATTCGTCGCTACCACCAGATACCATTGCTGCTCTGCCCTGCGGGCACTATATTAAAATAATAGACGCGGCATTATAACGTAATATTGATGATAGTCGAGTGTAGGAAACAATTTTTTGAAGCACAATTGTGTTATTAGTAATCAAGCGAATAAAAAACAGGCTAATTTAGCAGCTAATCAAAAGTATAAAGTTATAGTTTATAAGTTCTAAAATAGTTTATTAGTGAGTTTTTATTATTTATTTTCGAATATTAACAATCTCTGCTTTAACAAAGTGCTCGATAATACTGATTTTGAAGTGAGTAGTGCGTGTAATATCAAAACCATTTTCATTTATTATTGTTAATAAAGAAAATGGTCGGCGATGCAGGATTTGAACCTGCGACCCCTTGGACCCAAACCAAGTGCGCTACCAAACTGCGCTAATCGCCGATATATTTTTTATACTTAACTTTTGAATACTTAAACTTTGTATTTAAGACCATTTATAAGAAAATGGTCGGCGATGCAGGATTTGAACCTGCGACCCCTTGGACCCAAACCAAGTGCGCTACCAAACTGCGCTAATCGCCGATACTCTTTGTAAATTGGGGTGACTGATGGGGCTCGAACCCACGACAACCGGAATCACAATCCGGGGCTCTACCAACTGAGCTACAATCACCACGGCATTTACTTGTTTTCAAATGGTGCACCCAGAAGGATTCGAACCTTCGACCCACGCCTTAGAAGGGCGTTGCTCTATCCAGCTGAGCTATGGGCGCATCGAAAACTTCATAGTTTACCAATAAGCTAATTACGTAAGTACAATGGCTTTGTGCAAATGTACTATTGCATTAATACCCAAATAATATCCACTTAGCTTAATTACTTAAGAAAGTGGTCGGCGATGCAGGATTTGAACCTGCGACCCCTTGGACCCAAACCAAGTGCGCTACCAAACTGCGCTAATCGCCGATGCTTATAATTGTTAGCGAGTGACCTCGTTGACAACGGGGTGCATAATAGTGATTTGGCTGGGTTAGGTCAAACGTTTTTTTAAGAAAACAATTCAATTGCTCACTTTTAGTTCATAATAGCCAGAATAACCTAATAGCCGGCTGAAATTTAGACTATTTTGTATAATCAAATACGCTATTAGCTAAAAGCAACTTGGCGCTTTAGTGCTTTTCTGCGAAAATAGTAAACATATTAAAAATGGATTTAATAAAGTAAGTATTTCTTTATTACATTACCCCTATTTTTTGTATATCCATTTTAAGTATCTGTATCAAGTTAATTAACCCTAATTAAAGGTCACCCATGACGGCAAACATCATTGATGGTAAAGCAATAGCAAAACAAGTACGTAGCGCAGTTGCACAACGCGTTTCAGAGCGAGTAGCACAAAACCTTCGTGCGCCCGGTCTTGCAGTAGTGCTTGTAGGACTCGACCCTGCGAGTCAGGTTTATGTTGGCTCAAAACGTAAAGCCTGTGAAGAAGTTGGTTTTATCTCTAAATCTTTTGATTTACCAGCAAATACCACTGAGCAAACACTATTAGAGTTAATTGATGAATTAAACAACGATCAAGAAATAGACGGTATTTTAGTACAACTCCCTTTACCTGAAGGTCTTGATGTAGAAAAGATTCTTGAACGTATTACCCCGCATAAAGATGTAGATGGTTTTCATCCTTACAATATAGGCCGACTAGCCCAACGTATGCCAGCCCTTCGTCCTTGTACACCAAAAGGTATTATTACCTTACTTGACTCAACGGGTGTGCGTTATAAAGGATTGCATGCTGTGGTTGTAGGTGCATCCAATATTGTAGGGCGTCCTATGGCACTAGAGCTATTGTTAGCTGGTTGCACTACCACTGTTTGTCATAAGTTTACACAAGACTTAGAAACCCATGTTCGTCGGGCCGATTTATTAGTGGTTGCAGTTGGTAAACCTGAATTTATTCCTGGTGACTGGGTTAAAGAAGGTGCGATTGTTATTGATGTAGGTATTAACCGCTTAGATAGCGGTAAGTTAGTGGGTGATGTTGAATATAGTGTTGCTGAGCAAAAAGCTGACTTTATTACCCCTGTACCTGGTGGTGTAGGCCCTATGACAGTGGCAAGCTTGATTGAAAACACCCTCGAAGCGTGTGAAAAATATCATAGCTAAACGCTAACAGAATCAAAAAAGGGTTGCCAAGTGGCAACCCTTTTTAATGCAAATAATAAAGTTAGTTATTATTTTTGAAATAAACCAATTACGCTTTACGCCAAGTGGTTTTACCGGCTGAATCTTCTAGTATTACGCCTAACGCACTAAGTGCATCGCGCGCTTCATCAGCAGCAGCCCAGTTTTTACTAGCACGCGCATCGTTACGCTTAACTATTAGCGCTTCAATTTGTGCTACTTCATCATCGTCTTGCCCACCTTGTAAAAAGGCTTCTGGGTCCTGCTGAGCAACACCTAGCACTTCGCTTATGCTACCTAGTATAAATGCTAACTGCCCTGCTTGCTGGCTATCAATATCTTTTACGCGGTTTAGCTCTTTAGCTAGCTCAAACAACACAGGTAATGCTTCTGGTGTATTAAAGTCATCATCCATCGCCTTTCTAAACTTAATAACATACTCGTTGTCATCAAGCTCACACGCTACCGGTTCAACCCCACGAAGTGCTGTATAAATACGCTCAAGTGATGAGCGAGCTTGATCTAAATTTTCTTGCGAATAATTTAGCTGGCTGCGGTAATGGCCCGAGATTAAAAAGTAACGTACTGATTCTGCATCGTACTGTTTTAACACTTCACGCACAGTAAAAAAGTTATCTAACGATTTAGACATTTTTTCTTTATTTACTTGCACCATACCCGTGTGGATCCAAGTATTTACATACTTGCCATTATTTGCACAGCACGATTGTGCAATTTCGTTTTCGTGATGCGGAAACTGTAAGTCAGAACCCCCACCATGAATATCAAAATGCTCACCCAAATGCTTTGAGCTCATAGCAGAACATTCAATATGCCAACCTGGACGCCCTTCGCCCCATGGAGATGACCATGATGGCTCACCCGCTTTGGCTTTTTTCCACAATACAAAATCAAGCGGATCGTCTTTATCTTGAGCAACCTCAACACGCGATCCTGATTGCAGCATGGTTAAATCTTGCTGCGATAATGCGCCGTACTGCTCAAAGGTAGAAACATCAAACAATACATCACCATCGGCAGCAACATAAGCATGGCCTTTGGTAATTAAGCGCTCAACCATTTCAATAATTTCATCCATGTGCGCAGTTACTGTTGGTTCAACATCGGGGCGTAACATGTTTAAACTATCAAAATCTTCATGCATGGCTTTCGTCATGCGCACAGTTAAGTCGTTTATTGACTCGCCATTTTCGTTAGCGCGTTTAATTATTTTGTCATCAACATCGGTAATATTACGCACATATTTTAAATCATAACCAATATGGCGAAGGTAGCGAACAATCACATCGAAGCCAACAAAGGTACGCGCATGCCCAATATGACAGTAATCATAAATGGTGATACCACACACATACATGTCGATTTTGCCTTCGACCATTGGTTTAAATTGCTCTTTTTGTCGCGTTAGTGTGTTGTATATATTAACCATTTACTTTGAGTCCTTGACTATTAACTTGAACAGCTATGT
Source organism: Pseudoalteromonas sp. K222D (assembly GCF_017653575.1). NCBI lineage: Bacteria > Pseudomonadati > Pseudomonadota > Gammaproteobacteria > Alteromonadales > Pseudoalteromonadaceae > Pseudoalteromonas > Pseudoalteromonas sp. K222D. The sequence continues at coordinate 146,407 of NZ_JAGGDL010000005.1, read as the reverse complement.
TACCACTTGAAAAGCCCCTGCTCTAGCGCTTTATAACAAAGCAAACATCTACTTTGTTAATCTTAGCTAACTGAGATAAAATAGCGCGACTATTTAAACCAGATACAGGAAACCTCATGGTTGTTCTACACACTAATTTTGGTGACATCACCATTAAAATGTTTGATCAAGAAGCTCCAAACACAGTTAAAAACTTTTTAGAGTATGCAAATGCTGGCTTTTTCAACGGCACTATCTTTCATCGTGTAATCGATGGTTTTATGGTTCAAGGCGGTGGTTTTATCCCTGGTATGGATCAAAAAGAAGTAAATGATCCAATTAAAAATGAAGCTAACAATGGCCTATCAAATAAAGTAGGTACTTTAGCAATGGCACGTACGCCTGATCCTCATTCAGCTACAGCGCAATTTTTCATTAACGTTAACGACAACGATTTTTTAAACCACAGCAGCGAAACGTCGCAAGGCTGGGGTTACTGTGTATTTGCTGAAGTTGTTGAAGGCATGGACATAGTTAATAAAATTAAAGGCGTAGCGACAGGTAGCAACGGCTTTCACCAAGACGTACCACTTGAAGATGTAATTATCGAAAGCGTTACTGTTAACTAATAGCGTTTACTCACTTTATGTGAGTATATAAGCGGGTATTAATATAAATTAAGTTTAAATATTTACTTAATTTATATAAGCCCGCTTTTATTTTATCTAAAAAGACTCATCTATGACCCGCAAAACTTATTTTATTGCCGACTTACACCTAAGTGAAAACCGCCCTGATATTAGCGCGGCATTTTTTAGCTTTTTAAATACGCACATACTTAATCAAGATGTAGATGCACTGTACATTTTAGGTGATTTTTTTGAAGTATGGGTTGGCGATGATTACATTACAACGCTGAGCGCTAATGTAGCAAAGCATTTAAAAGCAGTCAGTGATGGCGGTACACCGGTTTATTTTATTCATGGTAATCGCGACTTTATTATGCGCGACAAGTATGCCGCAATGGCAGGTATGACCTTACTTGATGAGCAAACCGTAATAGATTTATACGGTACACCAACGGTTATTTTACATGGCGATGAAATGTGTACTCAAGATATAGAGTATCAAAAGTTTCGTCGTAAAAGCCGCGGATGGTGGTGGCCAAAACTAATGTTGGCTATGCCACTATGGTATCGTAAAAAAATAGCCCGTAATGCACGTGAAAAAAGTAAACTTAGCCAAGCCAATAAACCCCTTGAAATACTCGATGTGATTGATGACGCCGTACTCGCTACTTTTGCTAAGCACCAGGTCACTAATATGATCCACGGTCATACTCATCGCCCTAATGTGCATACTTACACAGTAAACCAAGAAACTTTAACGCGTACGGTTTTAGGTGACTGGTACACCCAAGGCTCATATTTAGTGGTTACACCACAGGCTCAAAAGTTAATTAGCACTCCTTTTAAGGCGTAAAATGAGTGCTACAAAAGGTTAGTTTTTTAATGCAGGAATACCGCTATGAAATTTAAAGTCGGTATCGGGCGTTGCAATGAGCTCACGTTCTTTTTCTGCAAAAAACTGCACTCGCTCGGTAATATCAAAGTCGGCAATTTCTTGCGCCAGCGTTAAATAATCTTGATAATGTCGCGCTTCAGAGCGCAATAGCGATATATAAAAGTCACCTAAACGTTTATCTACATGCGGAGCAAGCTTAGCAAAACGCTCACACGATCGCGCCTCAATGTAAGCACCCACTATAAGCTTATCGACCAGAGCATCTGGCTCAAAGGTTTTCACATTGCGCAGCATACCTTTAGCATAACGACATGGGGTAATACTTCTATATTCAACACCGTACTCGTCCATAATTTCTAATACTTGATAAAAATGATGCAACTCTTCTTTTATTAGCATCACCATTTTATCGATTAACTCTTGCCCATACGGCGAGTTAGATTTAGGAATAATAGCCTTGGTAAGCTTGTTTTTAGCCGCTAAGTCACGCCAATTACCTTCACGTTTATAAATTAATGTTTCAAACGGTTTTAGCCACTCAAGCAGAGCGTCGCTACTTTCTTTATCCACCGCATACTTACGAATTAAAAACATCGCTGATTGCGCTGCCTTTAATTCACATATCAAATGGTCGATTAATATAATCGATAAATTTTCTTTTTTTATCGCTTCATCAACCCACTGCTGTGGGGTTTCGCATTTTAAAAAACTTAAAATTGGCGCTAATAATTGTTGCGTAGACACTTTTTGCATATCTCAGTATAACTTTAAACTTAATAACGATTTTACCATGAAACCTTTTTAAAAGATCACCACGGCCTACTTTTACATGGGTATCATTTACAACTTCAAAATGTTAATACAATGTTGCCTTGACTTTGTATTGCAAGTGAACCATAACTGTATAGTGACTGTATAAAAATAAAACAGTAAAAAACTAATAAGTTACTTTTATGGAGTAAACACTATGATACTAAACCACCTATGGGGGCTTTACGCTCACCCACTTGAAGAATGGCAAACAATTGATAACCGCCATGAAAGCCTAACTTATAGCCTCTCGCATATTGTGTTGATAGCGCTGTTTCCCTCGGTTATGGGGTACTATTCATCGGTATATTTAGGATGGAGCATAGGTACAGGAAACCCCGTATTTTTAACCCATGACAGTGCACTACTTATTGCAATTGCAATGTATGTGGCGCTAATTGCGGGTATATTTGCTTTGGCTTATTTAGCCCACTGGATGGGAGTAACCTTTGGTGCTCAGCCCACTTTCACTCAAGCTCTCGAACTAGCAGCTTATACTGCAACCCCGGTGTTTATGTCGGCACTAGCTGCTTTTTTACCGCACTTATGGTTTGTGGTGTGCGTAGGCATGGTTGCTTTGGCTTACTCGGTTTATTTACTTTATACCGGTGTGCCAATATTAATGCATATACCAGAAGAACGAGGCTTTATTTACGCAAGCTCTGTAGTAACTTGTGGCTTAATTTTACTGGTTATTATTTTAGCGGTTACCGCTATGCTATGGACTAATGGAATAGTGAGCCCCATGTTTACATAAGCACTGCACCGCGTTGGAGTAAAAGTATTTGTGCTTTTTTGCACAAAAAAAAGGAGCTAATTAGCTCCTTTTTTATTTAAATATTTTTAACGATTAGTCTGATTCGTTTTCATCTTGATTATGAATCTCTAACCCTGCAGACATCGCATTTTCGCGAGTACTTTTTGCAGAGTCATTACGCATTTTATCAATACGATTTAAGTAATCTTGATCAATGTCGCCAGTTATATATTGGCCATCGAATACTGATGTTTCAAATTTAGTGATTTCAGGGTTTTCTTTGCCAACCGCTGCAATCAAATCTTTTAATGACTGAAAAATCAAACCGTCAGAACCAATACTTGCATTAATATCTTCCACTTCACGGCCATGAGCAATCAGCTCGGCTGCAGATGGCATATCAATACCGTACACATTAGGAAAACGTATTTCAGGAGCAGCTGATGCAAAATAAACGTTTTTAGCACCCGACTCTCTAGCCATTTCAACGATTTGCGCTGAGGTAGTACCACGCACAATTGAGTCATCAACCAGTAATACGTTTTTACCTTTAAACTCACGATCTATGGCATTTAACTTTTGACGCACCGATTTTTTACGTAACTCTTGGCCTGGCATAATAAATGTGCGGCCAATGTAACGGTTTTTAACAAAACCTTGGCGGTAAGGTAAATCAAGAACACGGGCTATTTCGAGCGCAATATCACACGATGTTTCAGGAATAGGAATAACCACATCAATGTCTTTATCAGCCCACTCACGTGCTATTTTTTCACCCAATTTAGTTCCCATATTTACCCGTGCTGCATAAACAGACATACGGTCAATGGTTGAATCGGGGCGAGCAAAATAAACAAACTCAAAAATACATGGTGAATAAGATACTTTATCTGCACAGCTTAACGAGTGAAATTCACCGTTTTCGGTTACATAAATGGCTTCACCTGGTGCTACATCACGAATAAATTCAAAACCATCTTGTTTTAGTGCAACACTTTCTGAAGCAAACATGTATTCGGTGCCTTTTGCGCTTTCGCGTTTACCAAATACCAATGGACGAATACCGTTAGGGTCACGAAACGCCACCACACCGTGGCCAATAATCATCGCGATAGCAGCATAGCCGCCATTCACTTTGTTATTTACTTCGGTAATAGCGGTAAAAATATCTTCTGCGCCAAGCTGTAGCTTGTTTGATTTACTTAACTCATGCGCAAGAATATTAAGCAATATTTCTGAGTCAGAGGTGGTGTTTACATGGCGTCGTGCTTCTGAAAACAATTGCTCTTTTAACTCTTCTGCATTCGTTAGGTTGCCATTATGTGCTAATGCAATACCAAAAGGAGAGTTTACATAAAATGGCTGCGCTTCTGATGAGCTTGACGAGCCTGCTGTTGGGTAACGAACATGGCCTATGCCAATTGTTCCCTGCAATCGTTTCATATGGCGAGTGTGAAATACATCTCTCACTAAACCATTTGCTTTGCGTAAGCTAAACGTATTGTTGTCAATGGTAATAATACCCGCGGCGTCTTGGCCGCGGTGCTGCAAAACAGTTAAGCCATCATAAATCGCCTGATTAACTGGCGATGTTCCGACTATTCCAACGATACCACACATGTAATTTATCCTCGCCGATTAACGGTTTACTGAATTTAAAAAGCTTGAGTTGTTTTCAAGGTATGAAAAAAACCATTCAACAACAAAGCCAAATTCCGGAATCAAAATAGAGTTGCCCCACCAATGCGTACTAGGCGCACCTGTAAAAGCATCAAGAAAGAAGAGTAACGCGCTCACGACCAACACGCCTCGAAGAGCACCAAACACTATGCCAAAAACACGGTCGGTGCCTGATAAACCAGTACGCTGTACTAATTCACCTAAAATGTAGTTTAGTAAACCGCCCAACAATAGCGTCACAAAGAATAATATGGCTATGGCCGCTGCATTTCTTAAAAGGGGTTCAGAAATGGTAGTTAGGAAGGAAGCTAAATATTGATAGAACAAGCTAGAGATGATAAAAGCGCCAGCCCATACAGCTAATGACATAGCTTCTTTAACAAAGCCGCGTATTAAACCGATGACGGTAGATAGTGCAATAATGCCAAGAATGGCGTAATCAACCCAGATCATAAGAACCAATTAGTCGCTAATTTGGGGCGCATTCTATACCTAAACATCGTTAATATGCAAGTTTAAGCGGGAGATAACTGGTTGCCCAAAACAGTAAATTTTAACCTTAATTAAAATAGTTTTGACCAACATATGAGAAGTGTAATACGACTAATAAAAACACCTAACCTTGCACACAAGGCTAGGTGCAATACGTTACTTGGTTACTTCAAATTGCGTTATTTTACCATTGAGCTTAGTTAGCTCTTTAAGTGCTGGTAATTGCTTTTGTAACTCATTTTTATTAAGCGATGGGCCAACAAATACTTTAGTTAATGTACCGTTTGGCGTTTTTACTGGCTTAGTAAAGGTTTTGAACCCTTTAGCTTGCAGCTTTGCTTGCAGCGCTTTTACGTTTGCGGCATGAGAAAAGCTACCTAATTGAATGACATAAGCCATGCTGGTTAGGTTCTCATTGTTTTGGCGTGGCTTGATTGATTGTACCGGCGCAGCTGCTTGTGGTTGAGCTTTAGGCGCTATTAGCGCCTCTACCACTTTAGCTTCTGATGTATAGTCACTTTGAGCAATGTTAGCTTGTTGTTCAAAAGCGATATCATCTGCTTGAATGTCTTCTATCTCATCTTGTTGCAACGAGTCTGCCCCGGCTACGTTTTCATCAATTTCTTGCTGCAGATCGATTGTTTTGAACTCAGAGCGTTCTGGAATCGCTTTAAAGCCTTCTTTATAGTGCACTTTTTCACCATCAAGTATGTTAGGTATAAACACAATTGCTGCTATTACCACGATACTTGTTCCGACTAAGCGATTTATAAAACTTGAGTTCACCGATATTCTCTCTATTTTTTAAAGTAATCAATAGCGCCAGCAACGGTAAAAAATGAACCAAAAACAATCAAAACTGTGTCGTTTTGTTGTGTTGGCAAAATTACATCGAGTGCTGCTGCTACGCTATTATAACTATGCTTAATATCATTATGCGGTATGCTTTGTAGCGCATTTTGTAAGTTGCTAGCGCTATCACCACGAGGGCCATTTAAACTCGCTAACGACCATTGATCAACTAAATGGCTTACTTCTTTAAGCACACCTGCTTTATCTTTATCAGCAAGCATAGCGACTAATGCATGAATTTTAAAGCCTTTATCTTTGTAGCTTAGTAATTTACTTGCTAAATATCGAGCCGATTCAGGATTATGCGCTACATCGGTATATACCAAGGGTTGGTCGCTTAACTGCTCAAAACGCCCTTCCACAACCAGGTTTGCTAAACAGGCTTTGATCACCGACTCACTCGGGAGTAAATTTAACACACTTAGCGTGGTTAACGCTGTTGCTGCATTTTGACTAGGAATTGCTGGTTTAGCTAATTCAAGGTTGTACTGTTGGTATTGCCAGCTAAAGGTATCTGCGTGTTCTTTAAATATAAAGTCACTCCCTGATAAAACCATCTTGGCATTTATTTCATCGCCATAATCAGTCATGGTATGGGGAATATTTAAATCGCCAATAATAGCCGGCGTATTTTCACGAAAAATACCCGCTTTGTCATAAGCAACGAGTTCACGCGTATCACCTAAGTATTCTTTGTGATCTAAATCGATAGTGGTAATAACACTCGCAAAAGGCGTAACAATATTAGTGGCGTCATAACGCCCGCCTAAACCTACCTCTAAGAGTACGTAGTCAACCTCACAGCGCTTAAAAATTGCCAGCGCAGCCAAGGTGCCATATTCAAAATAAGTGAGTGCGGTATCTTTGCGCCCTTGTTCTAGTAAATGAAAGGCATCAACATGATACTGATCGCTAAGCTCTTGCCCATTTACCCGTACACGTTCGTTATAGTGCGTTAAATGTGGTGAAGCATACGTACCTACGCTAAGGCCTTGCGCTAAAAGTAACGACTCTAGGCAGCGTGCTGTGGTGCCTTTACCATTGGTACCGGCAATCAAAATAATTTTACTTGAGGTGTTTAATAGCCCAATGTTATTAGCAACACTGGCAACGCGTTCTAGCCCCATTGCAATATTTGCAGGGTGAACACTTTCTAAATAAAAAAGCCAATCATCAAGGCTTGATGATTGGCTAGGAATTGTTTTTGTCATAGCGTTAGATCAATAAAGCTTAAATTTACGCTACTCTATGCTCTTGCTCAGTAGAAGGCAAGTTCATAAACTTAGCCAAGATGCGTGCCAATGTATCGCGCATTTCACGACGGTCAATAATCATGTCTATTGCACCGTGTTCAAGCAAGAATTCACTACGCTGAAAACCTTCAGGGAGTGTTTCACGCACTGTCTGCTCAATAACACGCGGCCCTGCAAAACCAATTAATGCTTTTGGCTCGCCTACGTTAATGTCGCCCAACATAGCAAGCGATGCAGAAACACCGCCCATTGTTGGATCAGTCATAACTGAAATAAATGGTAAGCCTTTTTCTGTCATTTTAGCAAGCGCGGCACTGGTTTTAGCCATTTGCATTAATGAAATAAGTGCTTCTTGCATACGTGCGCCGCCAGAAGCCGAAAAACAAATAAGTGGCATATTATGCTCTAAGCATTGATCAACAGCGTCAACAAAACGTGCACCTACTACCGAAGCCATTGAACCGCCCATAAATGAGAATTCAAATGCTACAGCAGCTACAGGAATACCTTTTAAATGTCCCTTCATTGCCACAAGCGCGTCTTTTTCACCACTTGATTTTTGCGCCGCTGTAATACGGTCAGAGTATTTTTTTGAGTCTCTAAATTTAAGCACATCTTTAGGTTCGTGCTGTGTACCAAGTTCTACACGGTCACCTTCATCTAAAAAATACTCAAGGCGCTTACGCCCACTAATACGCATATGATGATCGCACTTAGGACATACATTCAATGCTTTTTCTAATTCGGCTTTATACAAAATAGAATCACACGATGTACACTTAGCCCAAACACCTTCTGGAATTTCTTTACGACCTGATGCTTTTGTCGTTTTAGGTAAGATTTTTTCTAGCCAACTCATTTGCAACTCTCTTAATGCTGTTCTGTGTCGCGAGCTTGCATGCTTATCATGCAAACAAATTTTCTCAATTAAAACATGAATTACACTAACACGGTATCAAAAACTGGTCTTAGTAGTTGCCAGCGCTTAGATTAAACAGTTAAAAACCACCTAATTAAATACTAATATCTGGTAAAAACAAAGGTCCTAATGGCGTTTTAGGTATGTTAAATTGTTCAGGATAATCAACATCTACCAGGTATAAACCGGCAGCTTTAGCGGTTGCACTTGCCTTTGCTCGCTCTTTTAAATCTAGCAATTCTTTTAGCCAAACAGGTTGTTGTTTATGTAAGCCTATATCCATTAAACAACCCGTTATATTACGTACCATATGATGTAAAAAAGCATTGGCTTTAATATCTATAATAACGTAACTGCCTTGGCGCTGTACCGATAAATGCTGAATTGTTCTAATAGCAGTATTTGCTTGGCAGTGAATAGCGCGGAACGACGTAAAGTCGTATTTACCTATTAAATACTGACACGCTTCTTGCATTTTAGTTTCATCAAGCGTGTGATGAAAGTGCGTAACACCTTCGTTTAATACCGCGCCACGAAGTGGGTTATTATAAATAACATAACGATAACGGCGTGCTGTAGCACTAAAACGAGCATGAAAATCATCAGCCACTGGCTGAGCAAAACGAATAGCAATATCTTTTGGCAACAATGTATTCATGCCTAAAGTAAATGCCACCATATCGCGTGGTGCATCTGTATCAAAGTGCACAACTTGCCCGGTACCATGCACACCGGCATCGGTACGCCCTGCGCATACAATTGCAACCGGATGATTACAAATACGCGATAACGCTGTTTCTACTTCTTGTTGTACGCTGTTTACGTGTGATTGTCGTTGCCAACCACTATAGCGTGCGCCGTTGTATTCAACTCCAAGTGCTACTCGCATAATTACTGCTTTACCTACTGTGCTAATGAACGGGGCATTTTATGCTATCTAGCGATGCAATAAAAGCAGCTGCGCTATAATCAAACCTATCCCGATTAAAAAAGCCCGTAATTAATAAAATTACGGGCTTTAAATTTATGCTCTTTATTTTATTTAAGTTTAGCTTTTAAGCTAAGCGCTTCTTGTTGAACTTCTTCAGGGCCTTTATTAATAACGTCTTCGATAACCTTAAGCGCTGAGTCAAAATCATCTATTTCGATATAAGCGCGGGCTAAGTCTAATTTAGCAGAATAACCGCCACTTTCAGCATCAACATCTGTTGGGTTATCGCCGGCCAGTAATGAGTCAAAATCACCTAGCCCTACGTCCATATTCACATCATCGTAAGGTTCGTACTCTGTATCTGCGTCGTCACTTTGCTCTAATAACGCATCAATATCTACAAACTCATCTTTGCTAGTTTGCTCAATAGTATTGCTGTTAACAGTTGGCTGTGGCGCTAAAGCTGATTCATCAGTATCTATTTCATCACTGAGTAAGTTATTAAAATCAACGTCAAACTCACTACTGTCTGCAATATCCAGCTCATCAGCATCGGCTAATTCATTTAGTAATGCATCAAAGTCGGTCTGAGTTAAATCGGCCATAAACTCGTCATCAAGCTCATCATCCGATGCAACTTCACCGTTATGCGGTAACTCTGTTGGCATTAATGCCGCTTCACGGTCTACATTTGTTTGCTCATCAATTAACTTCTCATCTAACTCTTCATTTAATTGCTCAATTTGAATATCGTCTACTTCGTTAAGCAAATCATCACTAACGTCATCATTTAATTGCTGCTCAGACGAATTACTTGTATCAACCTCTGGTGGTGAGGTTATTGCTAATAATTCATCTTCATTTTGTTGTTCACTATCGAGCTCTGAAAAATCATTTTCAATTAATAGTTCATCGTCAAAGTCATCATTTAAACTATCTAAATTACCACCGGCTAGTAGCGAGTTTGCAAGATCTTGTTCAGCTTGACTCGAGGCCATACCTTTAGCATCACCATCTAGGTTATCGCCTTGCAGCTCTTGCGGAGTAAACGCTTGCTGTTCATCTGCTGTTAGTATTGCATCGTCATTCAGATCTAGCTCAGGGTATTCGTCTACATCAAGCTCTTCGCTTGGCGCTGCTACATCAGGCACTGACTCATCTGCTAATAATTCAGATTCATCATTTTCAATACCTAGAGGGTCGTCACCTAATTCGGCTTCTGTTACATCATTAAAATCATCAACCGACCACTGAGGGGGTTCTACATACTCTTCATCATCGGATGCTTGTTGTAGCTCATTTAAAAGCTCATCAACACTTTTTAAATTATCGTCATTATATTCTTCAAGCGCATCTTCAGGATCGAGTAACGTCTGCGATGTATCTGAGTAATCCTCTATAATTGAGTCGCCAAAATCGTCTTGCTCTTCTACTGCAAGCTCTGGTTCTGACTCAAGTGCTGACTCTGTATTTTCACTGAATGATGAGGCAACAGATTCAGCGTCGTCACTATTTAACTCTTGCTGCGCTTTTTCTAAATCCTCTACTGATTCAGCAAGGGCTGTATCTATTTGTGCATCATGTTCATCAAGGTCGTCGTCTAAGTTATCAATTAAACTGTCGATATCGTCAATATCATCTAAGTCAAAGTCATCAGCTTCTTCTACTAACTCAGCTGTATTTTTTTGCTCTTCAAGCGCTGTTTCAGGCTGCTCTTCATCGCCCTGCTCGCTTTGTTCACTAACTTCGTCGATTAAGCTGTCGATGTCGTCAATATCATCTAAGTCAAAGTCATCTGCTTCTTCTACTAACTCAGCTGTATTGTTTTGCTCTTCAAGCGCTGTTTCAGGCTGCTCTTCCTCGCCTTGTTCACTAACCTCGTCGATTAAGCTGTCGATATCGTCAATATCCTCTAAGTCGAAGTCATCAGTTTCTTCTACTAACTCAGCTGTATTATTTTGCTCTTCAAGCGCTGTTTCAGGCTGCTCTTCCTCGCCTTGTTCACTAACCTCGTCAATTAAGCTGTCGATGTCGTCAATATCATCTAAGTCGAAGTCATCAGCTTCTTCTACTAACTCAGCTGTATTACTTTGCTCTTCAAGCGCTGTTTCTGGCTGCTCTTCATCGCTTTGTTCGCTAACTTCGTCGATTAAGCTGTCGATGTCGTCAATATCAACACCATCATTTTCTTCAACTAATTGTGTCGTGCTGCTTTGTTCTTCAAGCAGATCATCATCCTGCTTGTTTGCTTCATCGATTAAGCTATCGATGTCATCTAAATCAAAGTCGTCATTCTCTTCTACGAGCTCTGTAGCGCTGCTTTGCTCTTCCAGCAGATCATCGCCCTGCTCGTTTGCTTCATCGATTAAGCTATCGATATCATCTAAATCAAAGTCGTCGTTTTCTTCTACGAGCTCTGTAGCGCTGCTTTGTTCTTCAAGCAGATCATCGCCCTGAACGTTTGCTTCGCCAATTAAGCTGTCGATATCATCTAAATCAAAGTCGTCATTTTCTTCAACTAGCTCTGTAGCGCTGTTTTGCTCTTCCAGCAGATCATCGCCCTGTTCGCTTGCTTCATCGATTAAGCTGTCGATATCGTCTAAATCAAAGTCGTCGTTTTCTTCAACTAGCTCTGTAGCGCTGCTTTGCTTTTCAGGCAGATCATCGTCCTGCTCACTTACTTCATCGATTAAGCTGTCGATATCATCTAAGTCAAAGTCGTCGTTTTCCTCTACCAACTCTTCTGTATTTTTTGGTATTGATGATTGCTCTGATTCTAATAAATCATCAATATCAAAATCGTCATCTTCACTTGCTAACTCTTCACTAAAGGCAGATATTTCATCGTGAGAATCCCCACTCTCTGGTGCTACTTTGTCGCTATCACTCGATTCAATTTCTGGTAAGCTATCGTCTTCATCAAATAAGCTATCTAAATCATCAGCACTTAAAATATCATCACTGTTTTGTGATGTGTTTAAGTCTAAATCAATAGTGTCCTCTAAGCTGTCATCTACAGGCTCATCAAAGCCTTGCTGCATAAAAATATCGAGCTCATCATCGTCTTGGCCGTCTTCATCATCAAAAATGATGTCATCGCTCAGTAAGCTTTCTAACTCATCTTGATCTAATAAATTGCTATCGTCTAATGAGTCGTCAAACGCTACATCGTCATCTAACAGCATGTCATCTGAAATACCGTCATCTAACAGCACGTCATCCGCAATACCGTCATCTAATTGAACACTTAAATCATCCAACGGATCAGGAATAATAGGATCGTCGTGGCTAGCTGCACTTACAACATCATCGCTGTCATCACTGCTATAAACGGGAGTTTGCGGTAAAAACTCTTCATCTTCTTGGTTATTTTGTTCGGTGTTATTTGCGCGTTTACGTAACAACATTACAACGGCAAAAATAATTAATAATGCAGGTATAGTCATTAACAAAATTAAAACCAGCGGATTAGATAGCAAGGCTCCTAAGTCAAATTTGGCATCTTGTTTGGCGTCTTTGATTTTTTGTTGCGCTATTATTTCATTTTGTTTAACTATTAATTCTTTAAGTTGCAGCTGTATTTCGCTGTCTTGCCCTAGTTGCTCGCGTAAGTTTTTTAGCTCTTGTGAAATACCTGTGAGTTGTTTTTTAAGCTTGTTATTCTCTACTAATATTTCTTCAACATTGTTTACCGAACTTTTAAATTGCTGTTGCAGCTCAACTAATCTATTACTTTGATCCGTTTTTATGTCATTTAATTCTTTTTGTAATTCTTTTTTAGCTTCGTCTACGTCAACTTTACGCGCTTGCGTTACTTTGGTTTGAGCTGTATTAATTTCGCTTTGCGTTAGCGTGCCGTTTTTCTTTTTTTCCCATAACTTGTCGTCTTGTTCAGAGCGCTGTCTTGCTAGCTCAGAGCTAACACTTTTAATTTCAGCTAAGGTGGGTATGTTTAAATAGGCACCACTTTGCATGTGGTTAAGGTTTTGTTCTAAAAATGAATTTGGATTTTTGTTATACAAGGCCTGCATAACTTGATAAATGCTTACAGAGTTATCAGGACGAACTTTAACAGCAATACGCCAGAGTGTATCGGTCGGTTTTATTGGCCCTATTGCTCGTCCTTGCACACCATAGTCAACGCCTTTAGGCCCCTTTAGTTGGGTACTGTCTTGAGAGTAAACAGAAGTGACTATCAATGCAGACGCCAATATAATAAGTGAAGCTAAACCGCGCATGCTGATCCTTTAATGTTTAAATGTTAACGTAGCGCCACAAAGTGGGCGCATAAACATTGATTATTCTTGCCGTTATCAACCAAATGGCTGACTCACATTTTTTATTACAATCTATTTTTATTGCAAGCTCTATTCCAGTTACAAACTATAAACCAGTTAGCCACTAATATCCATCGCAACACTTTGAAAATAAATACCTTAAATTTATAATTAAAAGTATTTAAATCTGTTACATCAACATCTTTATACGCTTTTAAATTATATGCGGCAATTAATTGACAGCCATATAAACAAAAAGCGGCAAACAAATAATGTTTACCGCTTTTTTTGCTTTAAAGCTATAAGTAATTACATGTAGTTAGCAATAAGCTCTTCTGCAATTTGTATGCTATTTGTTGCTGCACCTTTGCGGGTATTATCGCTTACAACCCACATATTTAAACCATGTGGATGTGAAATATCGGCGCGTAAACGACCAATATAAACTGTGTCATTACCGCTGGCATCAGATACCGCTGTTGGGTAATCGCCCGCATCATCAATAAGCTCAACACCTGGCGCGTCGTTTAATAACTGTTTTACGTGTTCAAGGTCATATGGCATACGTGTTTCTATATTGATTGACTCTGAATGACCAAAAAACACCGGTACTCTTACACACGTTGGGTTTACTGCAATGGTAGTATCGCCTAATATTTTATGCGTTTCGTTAACCATTTTCATTTCTTCACGGGTGTAGCCGTTATCTTCAAATGCATCTATTTGTGGGATCACGTTAAACGCAATTTGCTTAGGAAATATATCGCTGTCAACTGGGCGGGCATTCATTAAGTTAGCGGTTTGCTTTGCTAACTCATCAACCGCTTTTTTACCTGCGCCCGACACTGCTTGATATGTTGATACATTAATACGGTCAATTCCGTAAGCATCGTATATTGGTTTTAGTGCCAACATCATCTGAATAGTTGAACAGTTAGGGTTGGCAATTATGTTACGATTTCTAAAATCGGCTAAGCTTGCTGCGTTAACTTCTGGTACGATTAGAGGGACTTCAAAATCATTTCTAAAAAATGATGTATTGTCGATTACTACACAACCAGCATCTGCAGCAATTGGCGCGTACTGCTCTGACACACTACCACCAGCAGAGAAGAAGCCTATGTGCGCTTGGCTAAAGTCAAAGCCTTCAACATCTAGTACTTCAATGGTCTCACCACAAAACTTAATGTCTTCGCCTGCGCTGCGGCTGCTAGCAAGTAAAAAAAGTTGATCCACTGGAAATTTACGATCTGCTAATGTTTCAATGATTTGACGACCAACTAAACCTGTAGCACCAAGTACCACAACGTTATATTTTTGCGACATATTTATTCCTCTTTAAGCGATATTAAAACAACATCGCTAGTTAAATTAGTTTGCAACAGTAAACCCAAGCTGGGCTAAAGCGGCTAGCTGCGAGCTATCACCTTGTATTGTTAAAGTGCTAAATTCTCGTCTTACAGGGTAGTTTTTACGTAAACTATCAAAACCGTTATTCGCTAAATCACGCAGTAAAATACCGTCATCACGGCGTACGTCGTAAATTAAATGCACCAAACGCGCAATATCAGCTTCATTAAAACTTTGTCCTAATGTAGCTTGCGTAATTGCAGGCACGGGTAAAAACTCGTCGAGCGACTTTGTTGCTTCTATCCCTTTGAGTTCACAAAACTTTTGATACAATATTTGTGTACCACGGGCTTTCCCTTCAAGGGTGTGCCCTGCAATGTGAACGCTTGCATAGCGCACATGCTCCAATAGCTCAGTTAAAATAGTGGGTTCGTTTTCCCATACATCAAGCACTAAATCTAAATCGGCACCCGCTTGCATCACTTCTAATAATGCTTGATTGTCAATCACATCACCACGGCTTGCATTAATTAACGTAAGCCCGGGTTTGAGCGCTTTTAATCTGGCTTTATCCATCATATGTAGCGTTTTATGCTCGCCACTTTTTATAAGCGGAACATGAAAAGTTACAATATCTGACTGCGCAAGTAATTGATCAAGTGCTACGTGCTCGTTTAATAAGCCTTGCGCATGTTTTATTGGATCACATAAAAGTACGGTTAAATTCAGCGCTTGTAATTTTTGCGCCAAACAACTGCCAATACTGCCTACGCCAACTATACCTATTGTTTGATTATTAAGTGGGCGGGCATTTTCTTGGCTTAATGCATATAAACTGCTTATTACATACTCGGCTACCGCAATTGCGTTGCAGCCTGGCGCGCTACTAAAGGCAATATTTTTATCATTTAATAATTGCGTATCAATATGATCAACACCAATTGTTGCGGTGCCAACAAAGCTTAGTTTGTTAGCGTGTGCTAAAAGCTCATTATTAACCTGAGTGACTGAGCGAGTAAGCAGCACATCTACGTCTATTAGTTGATCGGCTGTTAATTGTCGCCCATCAAAACGCTCAACTTCACCAATGTCTGCAAAGTACTGCTCAACTAAAGGCATATTCTGATCGGCAAGAATTTTCATACAGAGTCCGTTTGGCAATTAAGGGTCGCTATTGTAACGAACAACCTAGGCTTTGCACAAACTAAAAAGCCGAGCAATGCTCGGCTTAGGGTATTTAGTAAGAAACTAATTAACCTTTATATTTACTCATAACTAACGTGGCATTTGTACCACCAAAGCCAAAGCTGTTCGACATTACAGTATTTAACTCAACATCACGACGCTCAGTAACAATATCAAGGCCTGCAGCTTGCTCGTCTAATTCATCAATATTAATTGATGGTGCAACAAAGCCATGCTCTAGCATTAATAAAGAGAAAATAGCCTCGTGAACACCCGCCGCACCTAGGGCATGGCCTGTCATTGCTTTAGTTGCGCTGATCATTGGTGAATTACCACCAAATACGTCTTGAATAGCGCCAAGCTCTTTAACATCGCCCACTGGAGTAGATGTGCCATGCGTATTTAAATAATCAATACTTTCTACGTCTTGCATAGCTTGGCGCATACAGCGTGCAGCACCTTCGCCTGAAGGAGCAACCATGTCGTAACCATCAGACGTTGCACCATAGCCAACAATTTCTGCGTAAATATGTGCGCCACGAGCAAGAGCATGTTCAAGCTCTTCAACCACAACAATACCGCCACCACCAGATATAACAAAACCATCGCGGTTTGCATCGTACGTACGCGATGCTTTTTCTGGTGTTTCGTTGTACTTAGTAGAAAGTGCGCCCATAGCGTCAAATTCCATTGCTAAAGTCCAGTGCAGCTCTTCACCACCACCAGCAAAAACAACATCTTGCTTGCCAAGTTGAATTTGTTCTACTGCATTACCAATACAGTGCGCTGATGTAGCACATGCAGAACTAATAGAGTAGTTAACACCTTTAATTTTAAACGGTGTTGCTAAACATGCAGACGTGGTGCTTGCCATAGTACGTGGCACCATATAAGGACCTACACGCTTTACGCCTTTTTCGCGTAAAATATCAGCCGCTTCTACTTGCCATTTAGATGAACCACCACCAGAACCAACTATAATACCCGTACGCTCGTTTGACACTTGCTCGTCAGATAAACCTGAGTCTGCAATCGCTTGCGTCATTGAAATATAAGAATAGGCAGCAGCATCACCCATAAAACGCATTGCTTTGCGGTCAACATGTTCTTTAACGTCAATATCAATTTTGCCCGACACGTTGCTACGTAGCTTGTAATCGGCAAATTCTTGGTTAAACGCAATGCCACTACGGCCTGTTTTTAACGATTCTAATACTTCTTCTTTGTTGTTACCAATACTTGATACAACACCGATACCTGTAATTACGGCTCTTCTCATGGGTAATTCCCTTAGCTTAATACTTAATTGCGTTCTATTTTACGCGAATTTAATCATCTAAGTGGTCAGCTTTCTAGCGTACACTTGTACTCTGAACTGCTAGCTTATAAATAACGCCAGACTATTTCAAAGAAAACACGTAAAATAATTAAAAAATTTCATCTCTAAAATTAAATGGGTCATGATAAAAAACGCCAACATTCACTTTAACCACCAAGGCACACCTGTTGCCAATGACTTCGATGATATTTATTATTCTGACGATAATGGCTTAGCTGAATCTTATTATGTGTTTTATCAGCAAAACAATATAGATACACGGTTACAAAGCCATGACCAAGCACATTTTGTTATAGCCGAAACCGGTTTTGGTACTGGCCTTAACTTTTTAAATACATGCCAGCACTTTACTGACCACCTTGCACGCCAACAAGTTCAAAAGCAACTAAACTATGGTGTAAAGCGACTACACTTTATTGCCTTTGAAAAACACCCATTAAGTGTAAGCGACTTAAGCAAAATATTAACAGCATGGCCTGAACTTAATTTATTAAGTGAGCAACTTATCAGCCAGTATCCCATTAATTTAGCAGGCTGCCATCGACTTGAATTTAATAATGGGACAATCGTGCTCGATTTATATTTTGGTGATGCACTGGAATCGATTAAAACAATGAGCTATCCGCGCTCAGGTATAGTAGATGCTTGGTTTTTAGATGGTTTTGCACCGAGTAAAAACCCTGACATGTGGCAGCAAAGCCTGTTTAATGCCATGGTTAACATTTCAAAAGTAGGAGCCACCCTTGCTACCTTTACCGCTGCCGGCTTTGTTCGTCGTGGGTTAAGTGATGCAGGCTTTACCATGCAAAAAGTTAAAGGATTTGCGCACAAACGTAGCATGCTAATTGGCACATTGAAACACACTAACGATACGCAATCGGCGCCAAGTTATTTTAATCACGATGTAAGCCCGCTTAGTAATGTGGCGGTAATTGGTGGTGGTATTGCCAGCAGCTGTATTTTATACAGCCTAGCTAAGCGAGGTATTAGCAGCCAATTATTTTGCCAAGATGCTGCACCCGCTATGGGGGCATCGCACAACGTGCAAGGGGCGGTATACCCTCATTTACAAGCAAAAAACTCCCCACACAGCGAGTTATTTGCGCATAGCTTTTTATATGCCAAACGGCTTTATAAACAGTTACTCAATGATGGCTTTAGTTTTGATCATAGCTGGTGCGGTGTATTGCAGCATGCAGTAAAACAGCCACTCGTTGATCGCCATGAAAATTTAGCCCAGCAGCAATTATGGCCACAAACATTAATGCGTAACGTAACCGCAGAGCAAGGAGATACTATAGCCGGAGTTACTACTGGTTATTCTGGCGTATATTTTGAACAAGGTGGCTGGGTAAACCCACCACAACTAGTTAATGCTATGTTGAGCGCCGCCCATTGTTTGTCGCCTTATAAAAGTACTTTTAACTGCCATATAGAACAATTAAAAAAAACCAGCAACGGCTGGCTACTTTTTAGTAACGGCAAACAGTTTGGCCCCTTTAGCGATGTAATTATATGTGCAGGTGAGCACAGCGATGCATTTGCACAAACTAAAGCACTATCAATCGTTGGTGTACGCGGGCAAGTATCGCATGTGCAGGCAAGTGAGCAGTCAACTAAACTAAAAACAGTGCTGTGCCATAAAGGCTATTTTACACCCGCTTATTTAGATCATCATTGCATGGGTGCAACGTTTGAAAAAAACACCAAAAGCCAACAAGTAACTGAGCAAGACAACCTTAGTAATCGCGAGCAATTACTCAACTTTTACGGCCACTGTAATTTTGCAACTAGCTTAGGCAATATAACCGCAGCAAAAGCCGCAGTGCGTTGTAGTTTTATTGATCACTTACCTATGGCAGGAGAGTGGGCAGAGCAAAGCGATTACCTAACTGCCTTTGCTAATTTACGTTTAGGTAAACGCTATCAGTACCAAGCCCTAAGTAAAAAACAACAAGGGCTACATATTTTCACCGGCTTTGGTGCACGTGCTTTATGCAGTGCGCCACTTTGCAGTGAACACTTAATTAGCAGTTTAAACAACGAGCCGCGCCCGCTCAGCGAGCGTGTAAGCCAAGCTATTCACCCTGCTCGTTTTATAGTGCGTGATTTAATTCGTAATAAAATTTAATCAGTTAGCTATACTTGAAAGGTATACCAACGAGTCACGATCTACTGTAAGCTGAAATAGCAAACAAATTTAGGAGTTAATGATGAGTAAAACCTTAATTATTGGCGCAAGCGGGCAAATTGGTAAAATGACTACCGAGTTATTACTCCAGCATGAGCATAATGTAATCGCTTTAGTGCGCAATAAAAATAAACTAAGTGATTTAAATAGCGTACATTTAACTATTATCGAACAAGATTTAGAAAGCGATTTTAGTGACGTAGTAAAAGACTGTGAGCAAGTCATATTTGTTGCTGGCTCAGGCGGCGGTACAGGTGCTGATAAAACCTTATTAATTGATCTGTGGGCTGCTACTAAGGCAATTAACTTTTCAAAAGAGCACGGTGTTAAACACTTTATTATGGTGAGCTCGTTAGGTGCTGACGATCCTGATGCAATTCAAAGTGATCTAAAACCTTACCTAGTAGCTAAACACATGGCAGACAGATACCTAATAAATAGCGGCCTTAGTTATACCATTGTACGACCGGGTGCATTAACCAACGAAGCTGCATCAATGCTTATTAGCACAACACGACCAAGCGATCGTTCAAATGCAAAAATAAGCCGAGAAAACGTTGCTCATGTTTTATTTAACATTGCGCAAAACCAATGTAATAGCAGTTGTATTTTTGAGCTTTTTGATGGCGACAGCCCTATTAAAGCTGCGGTAAAATAATCTGCTTATAGCAATATTTCACTTATGCCTTGCCAAGCCAATTGGCAAGCCATAAGTGTTAATATAACCTTAAAAATAGCTTTAAAACGTGCTGTAGGCATACGTTTAAGTAAATAAATACCTAACCAGGTGCCTAGCGCACCACTGGCAATCATACCTATCACCAATGGCAACCATTGCCAAAAGTTAAACCCAATAACAGTATAAACAAACGCCTTTAACACATGCTGTAGGGTCATAATGCTAGAAAACGTTGCAGTGAACTTTAATTTGTCATAATTATTAATATGCAAATAACTCGCTACTAGCGGTCCACTTGCGCCAACAAACATAGAAATAAATGCCGTTATTAAACCCGCAACTAAACGCCCCAGCTTTGAGTCGTTTTTAAATTCAGGCGTTTTACCCCACAATAAATAAACCACAAATACCGCAACCGCCAACTTCATACCATCTAACTGAATATCATTAACTACAGTGCTAGAAATGCCAGCGCCAACCAACCCACCAAGCGTAAAGTAAATAAACATACTTTTATCTATATGTTTAATGCTCAACACTAGTCTATTTGCATTCGATCCTAATTGTACTAAGCCATGCACTGGCACCACGACCGTCATTGGCATAATTGATGCCATAACAACTAATAACATCAGCCCGCCACCGGCACCAAACGCGGCAGATACAAACGATGTAAAGCCTGCAAGTACAATAAGTAACAGCGCTATACAGGGAGTAACAAACTCTGTAGCCAATAAATCCATATTTATGCTCTAGGGTGAATAACACCTTATATTGAGGCTTATTTTAGTGATTTTGTATAACCATTAGGTATAACATGCATAGTTTAAATTGCGTTCAAAAAATATAAGCATTGTGTAAAGCCACAGCACATTAAAGCTCAGCATTAAGTTTAAAATATGCTTACAACAATTAATTATAGATTCAATTTTAAAGTTAATAACCCGCTATAAATTAGCCCAAACACGTAACTAATAAAAATGAACTGTCCCTTTATCTATTCAACTTTTAACAATTACACCCAACTTTGTTTGTTGTAAAAAAATACAACCACATTAAAACTAATGAATAAGAATTACTTTATGGCTGTGTTTGCTGCAAAATAGTATACAAACTTAAAATATGCATCTTGATCGGTAACCGGTATATGCTAAGCTCCTGCCCTCAAAATTAAACTTTGCCTGTTTTTTATTAATGATTTGCTAAGTTGCAAGGTACTGCTTTTGCTTATGGCGCTCTAAAGTTTTGAACTGCTAATCTGTTGATTACCTCTTCACGGTCAAACTTTGGTTCATGTGCAAACAAAAATATACCGTATTAAAAAGGTTAAATGCGCTTATGAATATTGAAATTTCTATTATAGAAACCTTGTTAGTTTCTTTGTTAATACTTTTTGCAGGCTATTATCTCAATAGCAAAATTGCTTTTCTTAAAGACAACAACATTCCTGAACCCGTTGTGGGTGGTATTGCCTTTTCTATTATTGCGGCCATTCTGCACGTTTACTTTGATATTAACTTTCAATTCGATATGACTTTTAAAACCCCATTAATGACCATGTTTTTTACCACTGTTGGTTTAGGTGCGAGTTTTAGCTTATTAATTAAAGGTGGCCCTAAAGTCGCGCTGTTTTTGGGCGTCGCAACAATTTATTTATTGGTACAAAATGCCTTAGGCATATCTATTGCGGTAGCAACCGGTATGGAGCCTTTAATGGGGTTAATTGGCGGCTCTGTAACACTCTCTGGTGGCCATGGTAGTGGTGCTACGTACGCTGATTTATTTATTAATGAATATGGTATGCAAAGTAGCGTATTTGAACTGGCAATGGCAGCCGCTACGCTCGGGCTTATTCTTGGTGGCTTAGTTGGCGGCCCTGTCAGCAGGCGCCTCATTAATAAATACAACTTAAAAGCAGACACTTCATACCATGAAGAGCGCGATGACACAGTTACCTTCGATCCAGATGATCACGACCTAGTAACACCGCGTAAAATGATGGAAACCTTGTTTGTTATATTATTATGTATGTACTTAGGCCGCATGGGCTACGACGCATTAAAAGCAATTGACGTTATTTTACCAGCATTTTTAATCCCATTATTATTTGGTGTTTTAATTACTAACCTTACTGAATTTTCTAAAATTTATAAGGTAAGCCGCGCCTGTATAGACTTATGGGGCACTATGGCGCTATCAATGTTTTTAGCCATGGCTTTAATGTCGTTAAAAATATGGGAGCTGCTGAGCTTAGCCGGCCCAATGATATTTATGATTTTAGTACAAGCCGTTATGCTAATGCTGTTTGCTTACTTTATTACCTTTAGAGTAATGGGTAAAAACTACAACGCCGCAATAATAGCGGGCGGTCATTGTGGTTTTGGTTTAGGCGCAACGCCTACCGCAGTTGCAAATATGGAATCTTTAGTATCTCGTTACGGCCCCTCACCACAGGCATTTTTAGTAGTACCTTTAGTCGGCGCATTCTTCATTGATATTACCAACGCACTCATTATACAGCTGTATTTAAGCTTTCCTTTTGTTAGCGGTTAATAGCCGCACTTAAGCTATTGTAGTAAACATTAAGCCAGCTTTAGCGCTGGCTTAATGTTTACTACGTATCTACTTACTGTTTTATCTCATCGCTAAGCAGTAACCTTACAAACGTATCAAATCTTAACTTACTTTCAATAATCTAAAGCAATACAAGTTTAGTATTATTTACACCCCCATAAAAGCCCTTCACAGCCTGCTACGGGGCAGTATAAGGTATTATCTATCGCTGTGGTTAAACCTTGTTAAAGCCTCTTACGAGTACCTCAGTAATAAGAAAATCACTCCTGAATACGTACTCGTGAATTTTATCCCTAAGAACCGATATTGGTGGAGCTGGGAGGAATCCCGGCCAGAAAGCCTCGATTGCTATAGATGACGAATAAAAACAATGATTTACATTGAAAAGCAGTTATCTACTTGTGATATCTACTTAGGTCTTGTGTTAACTAATGTAATTGGGCAATATATGGGCACTAACGATATTCAAATAAAGATTTATAATTTACCCAAGCGGAGTTATTATTTAAAGGACTAAAATTGGAAGATAGAAAAATGAACCTCAGCGTAAGCCAAATTACACTTATAGATCTTGTAGAGCAAATTCACAGAAAAGAAGTTGTTGTTAATAGAGATTACCAAAGGGGGAAAGTTTGGCCTGATACTGCTAAGTCGTACTTTATTGATACTATTCTCGAAAGTTACCCTTTCCCTAAAATATACCTATACCAAGTTTTTAATGAAAAAACAAAAAGACCAATTAAAGAGTTAATCGATGGTCAACAAAGAATAACAACTATCATAGACTTCATGAATAATAAATTTAAGCTTGGTAATAGTTCGAATAAATATAAAGGTATGTTTTTTAAAGATCTAGATGAGGATGATCAACAAGGCTTCTTATCTTACCAAATTGAAGCAACAGTAATTTTGTCTGCAACTAGACCAGAATTGCTTGAAATGTTCAGACGTATAAATGCATACACAGCTCCTCTTGCAGCCGCTGAAAAAAGACATGCTATTTATCAGGGAGCTTTTAAATGGTTTATTGTTGATCAAGCTGATGCTTACTCTCCACTTTTAGCTGAACTTGAAATAATAGGTCAAAAGCTTTTATCACGAATGGGGGATTGTGAGTTTATATCAGATTTAATAGTTACATTAGAAAAAGGTATTGTTGCTAAAACAGCTAAGCATTTCGAAGATTTATACAAAAACTTTGATGTCAATTTTTCACAACAAGAACACTATGACATTATTTTAGATGATTTTTTTCATATGTTGAAAACAGACTTATCGCCAGTGCATGACACCTTTATAATGAAATCATACGTTATCAATTCATTATTTTCTGCTTTTGTAGCTTGCAAGTACGGATTCCCTAATATGGATGAATTAGTAAACATAATCCCAAATAATGACATAGAATTTGATTTTTATAGAATCAATCAAAAACTGATTGAATTAGCTGAAGCTCATGAAGTACAGGATAATGAGGGTGAACATTCTAAATATGTAAATTCGTGTCTATCAAGCACAACTAAGCTTCCTCAACGCAAAGCTAGGTTTCAGGTTTTAGTTGACGTATTAAGCGGTGATTAATTTGCACCTTGGAAAACTATATTCAAGATTCGAGTGCCGTTACCGCTCATATAAGTCAAGAATTTATCAAATCCAACAAATTCCGTCTTCGGAACAGTGGAAATTTAACTATTGTTCCGAAGTCCTTATATCAGATATATGGCAAAGTTGGTCAGCCTTCAGTAGAGAGCTTATCTTTAGTTCCTGCAGAGGAACAGTTGCTCGAAATGGGGATTTCATACAAGAACGTACAACTACCATAGGTAATTGCTGGAAAAGGCTTGGCTATGAGTCTTCTCGGTTCTTGAGGAATAACAATTTATCTGATACCGGCCATAATAGTTTTTTAATTAGAAAAGAACCTACTTGGGGAGATATTGAAAACGTTCCTGTGATAGTTGATGGGCTTTCTCCAAATAATAAGAGTAACTTAATCTCTTCCTTCGGTAGTTTTAGTCAATTAAAGGATCTCCAATTAGTTCGTAATGCTTGTGCCCATAAAAATGTTGAAACTATATCGGATTTATATGATTTAGCTGGTAGGTATAGCTTCGTCAAAATTACTACACCAACTGACTTAGCTTGGTCTCATAAGAAAGGTACTACGGAATTAGCTATAGATATCTGGCTTGAAGAAATGCTGACAATAGCTAATCTCACAACTGAAAAACGTTAGCTTAAAACTGTGGTCCAAACTTAATAGCATCTTCTAAATGACTTGGTGCAAAGTGCGCGTAAAACATGGCTATACTGCTCTTCTGGCAAATTAGTAGCGGGCAAGTATTTAAAACTCTTTCAATTTAATAACTTATTTAATCTGACAATTGCCGGTTTTTTAAAGCCAATTCTTACTATTACTTCTGCTTCTTTCAAAACCTTTATTCGCCTTTAGATGGTGCTCAACGACGTTTCGCTAGCGACAACTAACTGTGCGTTTGTAATATGAGGATCGTTGCTAATAAGGTTGATTATTAATTTATCTACATCAGACAGTTTTAAACTCTCAGTTACTCCCCTCATTTAAACCTTCATTTTTTAAAAGCTTAGCTTCGGTTACTGCATCAACACTCAATAAAGAGCGCTACCGGCTTGGTGGGTACTTTGGCGAATAGCTTAATGGGTCTGTGATCTTAATTAACCTTTAGCCATAAAAAAACCCGCAAGCTTGATTTCTCAAGCTTGCGGGTTTTTTAGGGTTTTTAGACAAACGAATCTAAAAACCGATATTGGTGGAGCTGGGGGGATTTGAACCCCCGTCCGAAAAGCCTCGACCGTCGGTACTACATGCTTAGTATTGTCATTTAATTAACCTTTAAGTCCCGGACAAACACGGTAAATAAAGGCGAGGCCGCTTAGTTTTAACGCTTCAACCCCGGCCAGGGTTTCCATCGCGATCAGGTGTTAGGGTGACACTCCAAAATCTAGTCCACAAGAATACATAGAAGGAGCGCTAGCTGGCCTAAGCCGCTAGAGAGTAGTTATCGTCGTTTGCGATTACTTTAGGTTGCGGCTGTTTAACGAGGCAAACCGCACCTCGACATGCACCTTGGGCTTCTTGAATTCCGTCGAATCCTAATCAGCCCCTGAATTAGTAACTCATTCAGAGCGTACGGCTAGTATAACCGAGTAACATGCTGATACTCAAGGGCCTTCGACGCTTTATTTTATTTACTAAGCACTATTGTGCATTAAACAGGCAAAGCTATGCAAACAACCCGAGTAGGCAATAACATTTACTTAACACTCTCTCTGCTTTGTGCTCAAATACGAGATTAAAATTTATTTAATAACAAATTTTGATCTTTATATAAAAAATAAAATAATAACAGGCATATTACGTAGGGAATTTATAAATGTCGGTTTTCTCATTTAATCAACAAACAGGGTACTTGTCTTTATTAAAGCATCCTATAGACAGTGGTTTTATAGCAACAACAACACAGTTAATAACATTGATAGAGCAATCTCAGTATTGTGACTTTGAGATTATAGCTGTCAATATTAGTAAGTTATTTACGCAAAGTAAAAATTACCAAAGCGAATCGTTAATTGTTGCACACGCAATTAATGCCGCTATTACTATTAATATTGATGACAAAAATATGGTAGCCGAAGCAACGATTAAAACGGCAAAAGGTGGTGTATTGCTATCAATGCAAGACGCACAAAAAGCACTTTTTGATGCTGGTATTAGTAAGGGCATAAGCCCACAAGCATTAGATAACTTTTTAGGACAGCAATTTGAGCACCCAGCAGGAAGCGAATATTCTGCAATTATTGCGCATGGCCGTAACCCTAAAAAAGGCCTTGACGCCAAATTTGTACGTTTGTGTTCAACCGCACAAGATCGCGTACTTAGCCCGCAAGCTAAGGAAGGCGGTAAAGTTGATATGAAAAATTTAGGGGCAATTATTACGGTAAAACCAGGCACGCCACTTATGCAGCGAGTTGCGGCTACTTTAGGTGAAGATGGTTATACTGTATTTGGCGATATTATTTTAGCAAAGCCCGGAAAAGAGCATCAATTGCAGCCCTTTGAGGGAACCAAAATAGATCCTAATAACCCAAATATATTAATAGCTGATTGCAAAGGCGTACCAGTTGCCCTCCCCCGTGGAATGCGTGTGGATGACGTGTTATGTTTTGATAACGTAGATGTAAGCACCGGCCATATTAACTTTACCGGTAGCGTAATTATTAGTGGTGATATTAAAGATGGTATGCATGTTAAAGCGAATGGCGACATTACTGTTTTAGGCTTTGTAGAATCAGGAACAATACACAGTAAAGGTGCAGTAACCATTATGCTAGGTGCCATTGGCCGAAAGCGCGAAGTTGATGAAGCATTTAGTTGCCACATAATTGCTCAGCGGACTATTTGCGTTGGATATGCGCAGTATTGCCACATAGAAACAGCGCAAGATCTCTTTATTGAACGCCAGGCTTTACATTGTGATTTACGCGCTAAGCGATTAATTAGAGTAGGAAAAGCGAACAATCCGCGCGGTAAAATAATTGGCGGTAATATATTAGATGCACTGCGTCTTGAAACTGGTGAGCTGGGTGCGCCCGCAGGAACTAAAACCAAGGTGTTTTTAGCACAACATTGGTTTGAACTGAGAGAAAAGCAAACTGAAATTTTTGACTTTGAAAAGCTGCTTGCTGATAAATCTGCTGTGCTAAAAAATGCGCGAATTAAGGCCAACAAAATCCCAGCGCCGGCACAACGTCAACTATATTTAGATAAAATAAAACTTAACGAGCAGCATATACAAACACGTACTGCCCAGTTACAACGTCAAAAACAGCTTATTAAGCATAAAATAATGCAACTATTGGCCACCAGCCACTTAAAAGTTAACGATTTAATGCATCCGGGTGTGGAGCTTAAAATAGCAAAAGACACTAAGCAGTTTTCGCGTATTTATCCGCCCCATTTAGTCAAACTAAGCGAAGGTAAAATTACTCAGACGTTTTAGCATCATCGCTATCACTATCATCTACTTGTAACTCAGTATCGGTGTTTTCTAATGCCGCTAGTGGCCAACCGCCTAGTTGTTGCCAGCGATTCACTATTAAACAATAAAGCTCAGCGGTACGCTCTGTATCGTAAAGTGCTGAGTGTGCTTGGCTATTATCAAATTCAATACCCGCTGCTCTACATGCTTTGGCAAGTACAGTTTGCCCTAAAGCAAGCCCTGCTAACGATGTAGTATCAAAACTTACAAATGGATGGAACGGCGTGCGCTTTATATTATTGCGCTCTATTGCTGCATTTAAAAAACCATGATCGAATGCTGCATTATGCGCAACCACAACTGAACGTTGGCAGCCTGCTGCTTTTTGCGCTTTGCGCACAACTTTGCAAATTTCTTTAATTGCATGCTCTTCAGGCACGGCACCGCGCAGTGCTGAAAATGGATCAATACCATTGAACTCAATAGCTGCTTGTTCAATGTTAGCGTCTGCAAACGGTTCTACATGAAAGTGCACCGTGTGATCTATGCTAAGCAATCCTTCGTCATCCATTTTTAAAACAGATACTGCAATTTCTAATAAAGCGTCGGTATCTTTATTAAACCCGCCAGTTTCAACATCAATTACCACTGGAAAAAAGCCACGAAAGCGTTTTGCGAAAAGTGTTTGCTCAGTATTTGCCATAGTCTTCTTGGTTTGTAGGTGTAAGCCATCTATTATGTCAAAATTGAGGGCCTTTCGGCTAGGGGATTTATTGATTAATTACAGCTAAAACTATAGGCATGCAATTTGCTTTACAGTTAGAGCTTACTCAGTATTGTTTACTATTAAGTGCTATTACACGGTATTTTGCCAAATTATTGGCAATACTGATTTACTGGAGAATTCCCGATGAAGTTTAAGTTGTTATTTATTAGCCTTGGTATTACCAGCGCACTTTGCAGTTATAGCAGCTATGGTGCTATGCGCCAATACATTGCCGATCAAGACAACTCTAATTGGCAAGTAGTTAAAACCACTCGTTTACAATGCCAGTTGAATCATGAAGTTCCATATTATGGCGAAGCCATATTTAATGTTAATGCAAGTAAAAACAAAGACCTTACTTTTAATTTAGATATGGTTGTTCGCCCTGATAATTACGCTATTGCGGGCTTAAAAGCAGTGCCACCAGCATGGCGAGCCGGTACGCCAGTTCGCGATATAGCTGACATGAAGTTACTTAAAAAGTTTGACGGCGAACTGGGTAATAAAACCGCATGGGAAATGCTCACCGAACTTGAAAAAGGTAATCAGCCTACTTTTTATTATCAAGACTGGCAAAATAGTGCCGATAAAATTGCCGTAGGCATGTCGGGGGTTAATTTTAAACAAGCCTATTGGGCCTTTTTACAATGCCGCGATGAATTACTGCCATATAGCTTTGAAGATATTTCGTTTACGGTAATGAACTATCAGTCTAACAGCAGTAAATTAACTAAATCTTCGCAGCAACGTTTAGATAAAATTGCTGAATACTTAAAAAATGATCCAAGTATTGAGTCAATTAATATAGCGTCTTATACCGATAGCTATGGCGGTCGATGGAATAACCTAGACCTTTCTAAAACACGCGCTAAAGCAATTAAAGATTATATGATTAGTTTAGGTGTTGATGAAACTAAAGTGCATACCGATGGGTTAGGTGAAAAACGTTTTGTAGACACTAACGATACTATTTTAGGGCGCAACAAAAACCGTAGATTAGTAATTCAAATAGCGAAAATATGATGCTTTAACATCATATTTTTTGCTTATTTCGATTAACTATTTGCTCGCCAAACTGAAACACACCTAAGCTTAGTAAAATAATAACCGCACCACTAATAAGCTCCTTGCTAAGCGGTTCATTATTAAGCCATGCGCCAAGCCCTAATGCAAAACTTGGGGTAATAAGCGTGGTAAGTGCAACAGTACTGGCATTTAAGTTTTGTAATACATGAAAATACGCCAGCGCTCCTAACAATGAGCCAAATACTCCTAAATAACCAATAGCCCATATTGATTTAGCACTCCAATTTTGTATATTTAATTCACCGTCTAGCAGCAACCAAGCAATAAAAAATAAAGGTGTTACAAACACCAGAGCACCAAATGTAGTTGCCATAGGATGAATAGCAATTTTAACCCGCTTGATCATCACTCCACTTAAACTAAAAAAACACACCGCTATAAACACATATAACAAACCAAGCCCCTGAGTTTGCGAGTGCTTAATTTGGTTATAGCTGACAAAATATAATCCGATTAGGGCACATGCAAGTGCGATTAGCTTAATTGCACTAAACTTAGGCTCGTTAAGGAGTTGCTGGGCAAGTAAGCCCGATAAAATAGGCGCTAAGCCAAACATTAATGAAATAATGCCTGAGGGCACTGTTTTAGCCGCCATATAACTAAGTAACATGCCACCAAAAATACCTATGCTAGAGTAAAAATAAAGTAAGCAGGCATTTTTATTCCACGGCACCCTAATACGCGTAATAGCTATAATTACAGCACCTAAAGTAAGCCCTACCAACATACGTAATAAAACCGCTAATGTTGGCGATACTGTATCGCTGCTCCACACTATACCTAATGGTGTGGTTGACCATATAAGAATCATTATAAAGTACGATACTTTAATTGGCACATGCCGCTCCTTAGCCATTAACAATAAAACTCAAAAAACTTCAAATAAACTATACGCTTAAAGCACTTTTTTAATAGTTAATATTAATAAAAGATGCATTTAAATTACAGTTGTAAATAGATAATTACACTTTATTTTATTTCTTTTATAACAAAACTATTTAAGTTTTGGTTAACTAGTTATATCTTGCGTACCTCTCAAGATTGATCAGGATCATTAAGTGCTTAAAAATAAAACAATAGGTAGCATGTTAATTGTTGCAGGTACTACCATAGGTGCAGGTATGCTGGCCTTACCAATTGCATCAGCCGGACTAGGGTTTAGTACTGCGCTGACATTAATTGTCGGTTGTTGGTTATTAATGACCTACACTGCACTGCTAATGCTTGAGCTCCATCAATATGCTCCTCGCGATGCGACGCTAAATACCTTAGCTAAACTTTGGCTTGGCAAACGCGGGCAATATGTAGCTAACTTTTCGGTGATATTTTTATTTTACGCTTTGTGTGCAGCTTATATTGCTGGTGGTGGCGCACAACTTCAAGATCGCATAAACACGGGGTTTAACGTGAGTATTGCACCGCAACTGGCCTCTGTTTTACTGGCGGTTTTAATTGCTGGTGTCGTAACTCTGGGTACCAGTAAGGTCGATAAATTTAATAGAGTGCTGTTTTCAATAAAAATTGTGGTACTTGCCAGCCTGTTTTATATGTTAACGCCTTATGTACATGGCCAACATTTACTTGAAATGCCAGTAGAGCAAGGCTTAATACTCTCGGCTATTCCGGTGGTATTTACCTCATTTGGCTTTCATGGCTCTATTCCTTCAATTGTTAAATACGTAGGATTAGAAATAAAAACACTGCGTAAAGTAATGATAGCGGGTGCAACGCTACCGTTAGGTATTTATATTTTTTGGCAAATATTAAGCCAGGGTATTATGAATCAAAATGATTTGCTCAATAGCCAAGGTTTAAGTGGCTTTGTACAAAGCATGGCGAGCATTGCGCACAACCCAAACGTTGCCACTGCCGTTAAGTTATTTGCTGATCTTGCATTGGCCACTTCATTTTTGGGTGTAAGTTTAGGCTTGTTTGACTTTTTTGCCGACACTTTCAAAAAAGCAGATACAAAAGCGGATCGAATTAAAACGGCATTAATTACCTTTATACCTCCTCTTGGTTTTGCCATATTTTATCCGCAAGGGTTTATTATGGCGCTTGGCTACGCAGCGATTGCCTTGGTTATTTTGGCCGTTTTTTTACCTGTAGCTATGGTTTATAAGCAACGTAAAAGTACACAGAACACAGGTTATAAAGTACGCAGCGGTAATATTGGCTTAGCCATTGCAGCATTATGCGGTTTAACTATTATTAGTGCCCAAGGCTTACAAATGGCCGGATTAATACCCGCAATAGGCTAATTCGAATAACCCCCGAGCTTAATGCTCGGGGCTCAATAAACCGTAGTTACACCAAGTATTGAGCCAATTTAAACAGCTTAGGGCAATCACTTTTATCCATTAATTTAAAATTTAATCGTTTTGTTACGGGTATGTTCATTTTCGTTACTTATAATAGTGTTAAATATTATTTTATATCGATGGAAAAATTACACATGAATAAATTAGCAGGTTTAGCATTATTAGGCACTTTACTTACATTAACCGCGTGTGAAGATGCCAAAGAGATAAAAGAAGACGCTAAAGACACCGGTGCTCAAGTGCAGCAAGAGCTAGATAAAGCGTGGACTAAAGTAAAAGAAACCACTCACGAAATTAAACATGACGAGTCGCTAAATCAGTTATTACAGCAAAGTAAAGCAATGGGTTTAGATATGTACGATGACGGCAAAGAAGTTGCTGTTGATGCGTGGATAAAAAGTAAAGAAACGGCAGGCGAGCTAACCGAAAAAACCAAACAAAAAGCACGTGAAATTGCCGAAGAAATTGAGCAAGCACGTAAAGATCTAAACAAAGATTAATTTTGCCCTACTAATATTAAAAAAGGTAAGCCGCGGCTTACCTTTTTTGTTTAAATGCGTTAGCTAAATTAGTTTACAGCTCGAAGTCTTTTTTGAACTTTAAACCAAATTCACTGCGGTCATTACTGCGCATAACGCCAACAAAACCAGTTTGTTGTAGGCGTCCTACATCGTACACTTCGTTTAATACGTTTTCACCATATAATGTTACTTCCATATCGCCGTACGGGTTAGTGTAAGAAATATTAAAGCCAACTAACTCACGAGAATCAATTGTTTCGCTATAGTTAAATACTGACTGACCTTGCATTTCACTGCGGTACGAGTAGTTTGCATTAAAAGCCAGAGTGCCACCGTTATTTAAATCCATAAAATATGAAGGCGCAATCATCACAGTCCAGCGTGGTGTTAATGCAGGCGAATCGCCTTTACCAATTCCTTGTACGCCTGCTGCTACTTCACTAATTTCTGAATCTAAGTAACCCACTGCACTGCGAATAGTAAAGTCGTCAGTAATGGCTACTGTTGTTTCAAGCTCAATACCTTGCGCTTTTGATTGACCAGCATTTTCAACGATAGTTACAAAACCACCGCCCGAAGTAGGGTCTGAAAATGGCAGCGCTAAATCTGTGTAGTCAGTTACAAATACAGCCAACATCATAGATACATTTTCGTGTACTTGGCCTTTTAAGCCAATTTCGTAGTTAATTGCTTTTGTTTCATCAAATGATGAAAACTGATCAGGCCCGCCAAATGGACGCGGTGGAAAGCCACCTGTTTGGTAACCTTTTTGAACTTGACCATACACATTCATATTATTACTAAGCTGGTACGAAGCATTTATATCCCATGTCACAGCATCAAAGTCTGCAGATACATATTTACGTTCGGCAAAAGATGGAAAAATCGCATTCGCTTCTTTTTTATCTTTTGAGTAGCGCAGGCCACCACCAATGCTTAAATCGTCGGTTAAATCGTAGCCGGCATTAAAGTAAGCAGCATAAGAGTTGGTTTCTTGATTTATTTCGAAGAAGCCAAAACTGTCAGGCGTATTGTATGGGCTAAATACAAAGTCTTCTGAACGGGTAAAGCCATCTTCATTAAAGAAGTATAAGCCAGATACAAAGTCCATGTTGTCAAACGTTGCGTTTAACTGAACTTCAAATGAGTATTGATCAGCACCACCTTGCTCTGGAAACTCAGATAAATTAAGCGCTGATGCATCATCATCTAAACCACCTTCATACTCAGAGGTACGGTAGCTTGAGATAAACTTACTTGTATAAGTGTCGTTAATTGCCCAATCAGCAGCAAATGAAGTTCCCCAACCTGAGTAAGAAGTTGATTCAATACCCGCAACGGTTGTGCCTAAATCATCTGGATTTGCCGGAATTAAATCTGGTGTTAATAATGGGAAATCGCCATTGTTCTGATCATTTGGATCAAGTGGTGCGGTAAGCTCAATTGTATAAGGCGATTGGCCCGATTCGTTATCAACGCCATCTAAAGAAAAAGTAAATGCAAGGTCGCTAGTTGCTTGGTATTTAAATGCAACACGGCCACTAAACTCTTGCTCTTCACCAATTTCCTTTTCTGGGTTAGCTAAATTAACTGCTGTACCCACCCCATCACGCTGCTTGTATGACGTACTTGCCGACATACTCAAATCATCAGTTAATGCGTTATTAAAGTAAATATCGCCTGCTACACGACCTCGGCTACCCACTTTTGCAGTCGTTGTTAAAATGCCTTCATCACCTGGTTGCTTGGTTATTACATTAACCGCGCCACCTAAAGTATTACGGCCATATAAAGTACCTTGAGGGCCACGTAATACTTCTACACGCTCAACATTCGGTAGCGATAAATTTGACCCCATTTGACGGCCTAAATACACACCATCTAAGTAAACCCCAACACCAGGATCGGTAGTAATAACATGATCTTGAAGGCCTATACCGCGAATAAACACAGATGCATGTGCAGAGTTACCTACGCCATAACGAGTAATATTTAAATTAGGTACATACTTACCAATATCTTCTAAATTACTCATATTGGCTTTATCAATGAGGTTTGCACCAATTGATGTAATTGCGGTTGGAGACTCAAATAAGCTTTCTGTACGTTTACGAGCGGTTACTTCTATTTTTTCAAATGCGTCTTGCTTTGCTGTTGTTTTGGTTTCTTCTGCATTTACTGAGGTAGTGAGTGCAGCAATAATTGCTAAGCTTAACGGTGAGAGGTTGCGTAATTTCAAAAATAATCTCCAAAGGGTATAGGTTTTGTTATGCGTTATATTTTTATAAAATATAAATTGTAGGCATAAAAAAAGATGCGTTGTAGCATCTTTCCTCTGGATGTAAATTATATGATATAAACAAGATGATATGTATCATTTTCTAATATTTTATTAATAAAAACCCTGCCGCGCCACAACTCCTCGCTAAAAGTTATTCAGTAAAACGCTATTCACCTTAAATTATTAAAATGAAGAGGTAAATAAATCCACAGAGCCTATTGCGTATACTACAATTAAATAAGCGATTTAAGTTAAACAACAAACAATTTGTACATTATTCCACCGTTGATATTAACTGAACTTAGGAATATAGTATTAATACTTAAGTATATGGAATAAATTTATGGCAATTGAAAATGTAACGAATAAACAGATAAAGTGTTTAAATACTTCCGGGTATACTTCTTTATTTTGTGTGGCGACACAATACAATATACTGCTGGTAAATTATCAAGCACTTAACGTTATCACTAACTATGAACTAATTAATCAGTTTATGTTAAAAAATGAGCACCAAGGGCTTGTTATTTTTGACGTGCCTAAAGACAGTGATGTTATTCCATTAAAAGAATGGCCTAACTTAAAGGGCTTATTTTATGCTAATACAGACGAAGCTCTTTTTCACCAAGGGTTAGAAGCGATTAATAAGGGAGAACTTTGGTTTCCTCGCGCAGTTACTGATTGTTGGATGAGGCAAATGCTGGCTAGCGAGCAACAAACAACACTGCAGTCGAATAACCTTACCTGTAAAGAAATTAAAGTTTTAAACTTACTGTTTTCAGGAATGCACTCCAGTGCTATTGCCGATAGCCTGTTTATCAGCGAAGCAACTGTGCGAGTTCATTTACATAAAGTGTATCAAAAAATTGCCGTTAAAAATAAGCAGCAAGCGCTTGCATGGTGTCAAAAAAACTTAAACAAAGTTAATAGTTAAGTGGGCTAATTTGAAACCTTATAGTATCTGTATACTCACCAGCGGCTTGCTCTTTAAAGTCAGCTAACTGTATTTTAAGTGGCAATAAAAACACAGTTTGCCCAGCGTATGAAAACGTTTTATTTGTATCTTGACTCAATCCTAACCAATTACCCGCCAAATCTAAATTATAATCTATCGCATATTGTTGCTGATACATACTGTGCACTAACTTACCTTTATTATCAGAGCTAACACGCAGCCGAACATCTGAATTAGTCACTACTTGCAGGCTAGGTAACATAGCGTATTCTTGCAGAGGTATTAACTCTCCTAAGTTAATGGTATTTGCAAAAGTATTATAACCAAGCACCGACAGGCTGGTTCTTGGGGCAATATCTGTTTCAATGTCAAGTTGACGCTCATCGAGCAGCTGATTATTTTGATCATAAAGTTTTATTTGCAATCTATCTGTGTATAACCCTGCCTTTACCGGTGTACCCGATGGGATCAAAAGTTCAACTTCAGCCGCCGACTCTACAAGTTGTAAACGACTAATTGATGAGCTGACTAACTGCTGAGTATCACTGCGAAATTGATAAGCAATACTTTGAAAAGCACCTCTTAACTGCGCTTGGTTTTCACTGGTTAATATTATATGCAGCTGGCACTGCTCGTCATTTATTACATTAATGCGCAGCTGCTTTTTTGCATCTACTTTTTGTAATGCATGGTACTGATCAAAGTCATCAAATAGGTGGGCAATATTATCTAACCTTGCATTACACTGTGCATAGCTAATATGAGGTAAAAGCAATAAAGCAAAGCCGCTAATAAAAGTAACCATTTTTTTAGTGTACATAAATATTTCCTTTTCTTTGTAGTTGCTCACCTTCTTTTACATCTAAAATAAATTGCGATTTTTCGCTATTATTTAATTTAACTTCGTAACTACAAGGTATAAGCCCAGTTAGTGCAAAACGACCTGATTTATTAGTAAAAAACTTATGCTCTTTATTACTTTTATCGCTAGAACAAATAGCAACGCCAACTTGTAAAGCTAATGGCTGCTGTTGTTGGTCAAGTAAAGTGGCGATAACCGATATATTTGCAGCAGTACCAATCATTACACTGTGACCACTGCGATAAGATGGAAAAAATACCACTAAACCAGAACCTAAATCGTAACCAGGCGCTAAATCATCAATATCAACAGAAACAACTGTACTATCGTATGAGCTAAGATCGTTTAATAACATAGTGTCAAAATCTGCGTTATTTGCTCTGTATTGATCTTTATATTGGCCCAAGGTTATTTTTTTATCTTTTAGGCTCGAGTGGGGTTTAATTAAAGCAAAGCTGTCGTATATAGGCTTACCTATTGCCCAATCATCTCCTGCAAATGCTACGCTGGATGCAAAGCTTACCCGACTTTGATGATAAGCTGAACTTGCATTTAATTGCTCATAAAAGCTAGCATGATCTAAACTTGCTAAGAACCGGTTGCCATTATATTGCGTGTTTAAGTCAAATAATGCTTCATTTTGGTCATTATGTTCAATTCCTGTTCTTAAACTAAATGCTCCTACATAGCGTTGGTTAGCATCTTGGGTGTACTCTAAACGTGTTTTGTTTCTACGTGATTGGTGAGATAACTTTAAACGTCGATCATTACTAAACTTATAGGTTAAAGAGAGCCTAATTCCCCACTCTGCATTATCTGCTATTTCATCCCATTGAGCACCTAAGCTATAGCGCCAATTGCCATTACTTACATCACCTGTAAAGTTAACACCTGCAGATTTATCAAATTGAACTTGGTCATGCGCTCTTGATACATTTGCAAAAAAAGAGGTGCGTAAAGTAGGGCTATTAAAAAAACTATAGTTAGCTTGGATTAAATGCTCTAGTAAGCGGGCACTATCTTGCAGCTCAGGCCGATAACCTAGTGCTCGAAAGTCTTTAGTAGAGTACTCATAGCCAAAACTATAATCCAGATGTTTATCACTATTATCGGTAAAGTTACTGTATACAAGTCTATACGCATAACCTCTTTTATCGCTAAAGCTAACTGAGTTCTCAAATGCGACTTGTCCTAATTTAGCTGCATAAATATTTTTAAATCCAACCTGTTGCACAATTTCATCAGCTTGAGCTGCAAAGCCAACAGTCCAACTTGGCGATATACCATAATCGAGGTAAGTACTGATTAACGGATAATCATCATTATAATCTAACTGATCTGTTAATTCTGATGGCACCCCAATATGGACTTCATATTCTAGCTGTCCCTCTGCAAATAAATCTAAGCCCGTGGTTACATCAAAATTAACGTATCGTACTACCCCTGCAATATCAGTGATCCGCAAGCTGATATTATTACTCCCCTCATTCAATGGAATATCATCTAATGAATATATGCCTGCTGTTAAATTTAATCGCTGTACAATCCTATCGTCGACTAACACTTCAACCGAGGACGGACTATCTAAGGTAAAACTTCTAGATGCACTGGGCCTTATTTGTCTATCGGAAACCAATGAAAAATCATGAGCAAACGACACGCCCAGAATACGTGACGTAGATTGAAAATAACTACCCGAGCTGTAATTATCGCCTATTGATATGCGAGCTCCTTTTAACGGCAAGTCATGAACTAAGCGTGTACCTAAACGCTTTACATTAGGTGAAGTTGCCTCAACATCTGATAAATACTCAAGTTCATTTTCTACTACCCATCCCCGCCAGTTCATTACCATTTCAGCGCGTGCCGCTAATTGTTTGTCCTCTGTATCTGTAATACTATTTTGTTGGTATAAATAGCTAGAATAAAGGTTAACAAAGCCACTTAAGTTTGCAACTTCAGACGCTTGTAGTCTTCTATCGTTTGATTTTAAGCTTAATGTTTGCGGGCGGGTTAAGTTAAGAGGCGCATTTATTTTTAAACTAAAGTCGCTTAAGTCAAAGTTAATCACAAAGCCAAATTTCTCTAACGCTTGCTTGCTAAGCATACCATCAACAACTTTAGCTTTTAATGTAGTAAGACCTTGTGGATAGAGTTTTTCATTGAACACTGTTTCAACTTCGTTCCACTTAAGTAGTAAATTATCACCAGGCTCCACAGCAAGCGTTATTCTTCCTATAGAGGTTTTATTAAGCTCAGCCTCAACACTTAGCTCAATCGTTCGGTTAGATGGGTTTATTGTTGCTAGGCTTACTTGAGTGAATAAAATTAATAATAAACAAATAAATATACGCATATTTATTACCTCATTAATTCTAAGCGTAAGCTTTTAAAACTATCCTTTTTTATCGATTTTGGTTTAGGTATTTTTATATAGTGGCTACTATTAGGTGCAAAAAACACATCATAGCCTTGTGCTTTTAATTGTTGCTTTAAAATGCGCTCTATTAATACTCCAGAACTTTCATCAGTTAACTTGATCTCATAATCACTTAATCGACTCGCACCTAGGCCTTTATTTATTATATTTACCATAATGTCTGTTCCCTCAATATGAGACTGCCCAACGGCTAAATCTGCTATTAACTGCGGTTGATCAACATGCACAATTAAGTTCACATTAAGCAGCATGGTCAATTGCGATGCTTTGTCTGCTAAGTGAGCGTTTAATGGTTGCTCAATCAAGCTAACTTGGTAACTTTTATCTGTGGTTGGTAGTACTTTATCTAGCCATCTAAATTGAATACGCTGACTTTGCCCTGCTTGTAGCAATAACGACGGCGGAAACACCCACAATGGCGAATTTTCTAACGGTACTAATTGTGGTTCATCTTGTGTAAATTGAATTTCGTATACCTGTATATCAAAGGCAATATCACGTGGTAACTGATTGTGTACTAAACTAGATGCACCATTTGACACGCCATTTGGTGAAAAAGTAACTACCATGGGTGTTACTTCTAAAGCGTAGGCGGGCAAAGCTAACATTACAAATAATAATAAATAATAATTCAGCAGCCTACACATTAGAACAGCACCTCTAACTCACTTTGCTCTGCATTGAATTGAGCTGGTATTTTTATCGTTACTTCTCGACTTGAGTTAGGTAAAAGTAATTTCCCACTTAATGCTTTACTTAAATCTTCCCCTTCAAGCACTAACTTTTCATTATTTCCTTTAATTACCCACTGCGATTGCGTTAAGCGAATATATTTATTGCCGGTATTTTCTAATAATACTTTCCAGATATCATTAGATTCTTGTGTTTTACTTTTAATTACTAATTTAGCTTCTGCGTTTTTTGGCACCACATTAAATAATGTTTTAAAACTAACTGACATGCCAAAACCAGAAGTTGTTCCCTCAGCTACATCAACAGCCACTTGGTTTACTGTAATTCGATAGGCTTTTGAAGCCTCTATAATAGGTTCACCAATATATCTAATAATTACAGATTGGCTTTTTCCTGGTGGGATAATAGTTGTCATGGGTATAATTAAAAAGTCTTCCTCATTACTGACCAGATCCTCATTCCCTTCTTCAGTTATCAGCAAATCATGTGCTGACACTTCAATAGTTAAAGGCTCGTTAGAAGTATTGAGTATGCGCATTGTTTGCTGCGATTGACTACCCATAGATTCAAGTTCTGCAACCATAGGCTGCACCTGAAAAGCAACTGTAGAAAATGAGGTGAAAGTGATAATTAAAGTAAATAAAATTATATAGCGCATATGATTCCTTCCATAATAAATGAAAAAAGGCAGCCTAAAACTGCCTTAATAATAACTAATTAGCTATAATCGATAGCTTCAGCGTGTCTGCGTACGTACCTGAGTATAGCGCAGCTTGCTTAATAGTAATTTTAATAGTACCGCTTAGGCCGTTTGCTAAACCCGCGCTACCACTTTCATCTTGAACTACACTTGTATCATTAGCGCCTGTCATTGCCTTTAAGGTCAGTGCATATGGTGCAGCATTTAGTTCAGCCCAATAACCAACACCCTTGTCTTCTTGATCTGCATTTTGTAAATGCCCTTCAGAGGTTGTTAGTGAAACTATTGCCCCATCTGGATCATTACATTTAATACTAACACCGACAGTCTGAGACGCTCCTACTGATAATGCAGGAAATAAGACCGCGCTGCCGCCAGTCGTTGATGCTTGACAGATTGATGCTACTGCACCACCAACGTTAAGGTTTTCTGCTAGTGCTGCACCTGATGTAAGTGCTGCGATTGCTGATAATACGATTAACTTTTTCATTGTTATATTCCTTTTCCATGTGATATATGTTTATGTTTAATAATTAATGGTTTACCGCACGCCACCAGAGACTGCAGATGGCGTCATTTCTATGCGAATAACATCCTGGTAATTTCCTGCATAAATTAAAGGGTCTACTAGCTCTAACTGTAGTTTTGCTACGCTGTTAAATAAAATTTTATCAATATTAAATGTTTGTGATACTGTTAGGGTCTGTGACGAAACAGACATACTTTGATTAGCATCTGCAATTGACAAGTTAACGTTATAAGCATTTAAGTGAGTACCCTGCTGGTGGCGCAAACCACCGTTTTCTGACAGCATAGATACCCGCATAGGTGAGTTACAATTAATTGCTAACTCTGTATTAGCGAAGCCATCTGAAGAAATAATTAAGTTTTTATTTTCTGCCGTGAACTCACATTTAGGTGAAATGTACCCAACTAAAGTAAGTGCTACTTCATCGTTGCTATATGCATTACATGCAAAGCAACATAATAAATAACCTAGATATTTTTTCATTATTGCCATTTCCTTTGAGCAACTTCGGTAAGACGATTTAATCTTAAGATAAAATAACGGTTTAGTGAGTTTTCATTTGCTTACTTATCAAACAACCCTGCAATTAAATGTAATAGTATTAGTACTTAATTTTTATAAATATGCGTACTAAACAATTCACAAGCCTCAACGACCCATAAATTAAAAACCATTTTAATGGTGTGTAAAATATGTGTTTATAATTTATAAACAACGTAAAACTAGGTAAACAAAAAATAAACTGTCTTTATTTGATCCTAATAACTTTTATAAACTCTATTAGCTAAACATAATTAAATACCTCGTTCACTTTTCATTCATTTCATGTGTTTTTTTAGCCTGTTTAATTAATAAAAAACAACTTTCCCACTTAAAAAATTCTTTTTAATTAGAGCCTGTTTACCATCTAAGGTTTAATTTTTAGCAATTTGCTTGGCTTTTAGGTTAAACAGAGCCTATGTAATGTCGTTATTCCCCACAAACTAGGTGATATCGACGTATAAATGCCAAACACACGCTGATCGAGTAGTTTTGCCTAGGGGGATGAACTATTTTTATCTACATGGGTATAGGTGAGCGGCGGAAGCTTTGCTCGTTTTTACTTATTTTTACTTGGTTTTAAGCTAGTAGAATAAGGAAAAAACAGTTACCGAGCATACTAGGTTACAAATCTCGCACCGCGATTAAAGCCCCCTAGAGTGAAAAAGGTTCAACCATGAACGGTCAATATACCCTAACTACTTTCAATAAATTGCAGGAACCACAACGTAAATTCATTAAAATTAATTCCGTTTGTAACTGTTTCCCTTTCTAAAATCCGCGACAAATATTGTCTTGCTTTACTCATCACTATTAAAGCTAAACTCGCCCAATAAGCGAATTAATAAGCAGTACAAACCAATTACTAACTCCCATTATTTTACTAATTAATTATTTCCTACCTCAAATGGTCGATGTTCACAATAACGCGATAAGGGTTAATGTAGGTATGGAAAACTCTATTTTCACCCGTGGTAATAATTGCAATTATTCTGACCAATTTAACCAATACACACGGGTTATTGCAGCAATCCAGCGTTATTACCTAGCTAGAATTTAACCCTATAAGTGCTTTAGCACTTCAAAATAAAAAGGAATAATCATGCGCGAAGCAGTTATAGTTTCTACCGCCAGAACGCCTATGGGCAAAGCCTTTCGTGGTGCCTTTAACGATACAGAAGCGCCTGCATTATCAGGTCATGCGGTTGAGCAAGCCGTTAAACGCGCGTGTATTGATGGTGCAGAAGTTGATGATGTGATCATTGGTTGTGCAGCGCAGCAAGGTACTCAAGGTTATAACTTGGGGCGTTTAACAGCGACCGCTGCAGGCCTGCCTAATAGCGTGCCAGGTATGACCCTTGACCGTCAGTGTTCGTCTGGATTAATGAGTATAGGTTTTGCGGCGCAA
Organism: Pseudoalteromonas sp. K222D; assembly: GCF_017653575.1. NCBI lineage: Bacteria > Pseudomonadati > Pseudomonadota > Gammaproteobacteria > Alteromonadales > Pseudoalteromonadaceae > Pseudoalteromonas > Pseudoalteromonas sp. K222D. Next base: position 103,495 of record NZ_JAGGDL010000005.1, on the reverse strand, counting down.
AATATTATGCTTGGTTCAATGGATATTGTAGTTGCCGGTGGCGTTGAATCTATTTCTATGGTGCAAAACAAACACAAAAATACTTATCGTAATATTTCTAAAAAAGTACTGTCGCATTCAGAGCATGCCTATATGCAGATGATCGAAACCGCAGAAGTGGTTGCAAAACGCTACAACATTTCACGGTTAGCACAAGATGAGTACAGCTTACAGTCTCAACTGCGTATTGCAGCGGCGCAAAAAAATAATCTGTTTGATAATGAAATTGTGCCAATGGCATCCACTAAATCAGTATTTAACCGCGAAACCAAAGAGGTAACCTTTGAGGATGTATTGCTAGCTAAAGATGAAGGTAACCGCCCTTCTACAACTCTTGAGAGCCTACAAAGCTTAGAGCCGGTTTGGAAAGATGGTCGCGTTATTTCACAAGGTGAATTTATTACAGCAGGTAATGCCAGTCAGTTATCTGATGGCGCGTCTGCTTGTGTGGTAATGGACTCACAATTAGCGGCGCAAAAAGGCTTAGCGCCAATGGGGGTGTTTCGTGGTATGGCTGTTGCAGGTTGCGAGCCCGATGAAATGGGTATTGGCCCTGTGTACGCGATTCCTAAGCTATTAAAGCAACATGGTTTATCAATTGATGATATTGGTTTATGGGAAATTAACGAAGCGTTTGCGTGTCAGCTTATTTATTCGCGCGACTACCTCGGTATTGATAACAATAAACTTAACGTTAATGGCGGCGCTATCGCCATTGGTCATCCCTTTGGTATGAGTGGCGCACGTATGGTGGGCCATGCCCTTATTGAAGGCAAGCGTCGCGGTGTTAAATATGTTGTGGTGAGCATGTGTATTGGCGGTGGCATGGGTGCGGCAGGCTTATTTGAGGTGTGCCTGTAAGGCAATCTTGATTTGCACAGCAACATGTTAGTCTAATTTAAGTAAGGAGATATTAATGTCTATACTCGATAGATTTCGCCTCGATGGGCAAGTCGCTATTGTTACCGGCTCAGGGCGTGGCATAGGTGCAGCCATTGCACTGGCATTAGCAGATGCAGGTGCCGATATTGTAGTCACGGCCAGAACCATCGAAGATATTGAACAAACAGCAGCGCAAATACGCCAACGTGGCAGCCGCGCTTTAGTAGTCGCGTGCGATGTACTTGATGAGCAACAACGACAGTCATTAGTTGATAAAACAATTGAACATTTTGGCCGGCTCGATATTTTAGTCAATAACGTAGGTGGCTCAGGCGCAATTAAGCCAACACTTAGCAGCAGCGCAGCAGAGTTAGAAAATTGCTTTAAGCTCAATACCGCTACCGCGTTTGATTTGTCACGTATTAGTGCCCCGCACATGGTAAATACCAGCGGCCAAGGCAGTATCATTAACATTTCATCGGTAGCTGGGCAATTAGCTCAGCCCGGTTTTATTAGTTACGGCATCGCCAAAGCGGCATTAAATTTTATGACGCTTAATTTAGCGCAAGATTTTGCACCTAAAGTGCGCGTTAATGCAATAAGTGTAGGCTCAACTCTTACCGAAGCACTTAAAGGCGTAATGAATGATGAAATGGAGCAGGCTATTGTTAAACGTACACCTATGAATCGCTTAGGTCAGCCTGAAGATGTAGCGGCTTGTGCGCTATTTTTAGCCTCGCCTGCGGCGGGTTATATTACTGGTGAAATTTTTGGTGTAAATGGAGGGTTAACCGACGCGCCAATGCCTATGCCTCGCAGTAACTTTTAACGTCCTCACTGTATTCAAACTAAGCCCGCTCATTAAGCGGGCTTAGTTTTACAGCCCTTCTTACTCTTTAGTTAATTTAAACTCACAGCCTTTGCTAAAATAATCCCACCAGCCCAGTCGTAATCACCAATAAAATAAGTAACCTGATGCACTGGTTAAGCCATTTATTACCCGTTACATCAGGTTAAGTAATATAGTTATTTTATGCCGTTATTTTTGGCTCTTTGGGCATACCTAAGCCACGCTCAGCAATAATGTTACGTTGTATTTCGTTAGTGCCGCCGTAAATGGTATCTGAGCGAACAAACAAATACATAGCCTGTAAACGGGTTAATGTATAAGGGCCTGACTCTAGTATTTCGGCTTCGGGGCCAAGTACATCCATTGCCAGTTCGCCTAAATCACGATGCCATGTTGCCCAAAATAACTTATAGATCAGCGCTTCTTTTTGTAAGCCGCCATCACCTGTATCTGAGAGCATACGCATACTGTTGTAGCGCATTATTTTAAGCCCTATATGAGCGTCAGCAATGCGTTGGCGAATAGTTGGATTTTGGCTTTTACCATTGGCTTTGGCTATATCAATTATTTGATTAAGCTCATTTTGAAACTGCATTTGCTGACCTAAGGTCGACACGCCACGCTCAAAATTAAGTAAACCCATGGCAATAGCCCAGCCTTCACCTGGTTGCCCTACAATATCATCAGCATCACATTCGGCTTGATCAAAAAACACCTCATTAAATTCAGAGGTACCGGTAAGTTGCCTTATGCCACGCACTTCAATGCCTGGCTGATCCATTTTCATTAAGAAAAAGCCCAGCCCTTTGTGAGCGCTAGAATTTGGGTTGGTACGCGCTATAACAAAAATATAGTCAGATTCATGCGCAAGCGATGTCCACACTTTTTGTCCGCTAATAATCCACTTACCTTTGGCTTCGTCAAAATGTGCCTTGGTATTAACATTAGCTAAGTCAGAGCCTGCGCCAGGCTCAGAATAACCTTGGCACCAAAGAGCGGTTCCTGCTGCAATGCCTGGCAGATATTTTTGTTTTTGTGCTTCGCTACCAAAGGCAATTAACGTTGGCCCAGCCAGCCCTTCACCAATATGACCAACACGACCCGGCGCACCGGCGCGAGCATATTCTTCATTAAAAATAACTTGCTGTTCAATAGAGCAACCTCGGCCACCATATTCTTTAGGCCAACCAATGCAGGTCCAGCCCCCTTGTGCGAGCTTTTGTTCCCACTTTTTACGCTCCAGAGGAAACATGTGTTCATCCCCTGGGCCACCGCGAAATTTAAGCTGCTCAAATTCACCCACTAAATTCTCAAAGAGCCAAAGTGCCACTTCGGCGCGAAATTTTTCGTCTTCATCACTAAAACTTAATTTCATTTGTTTTACCTTTTTTAGCAGCCGTTTAATCTAATAACAATGTTGCGACGTGTTCACGATGATAAGCAGCATCACCTAAAAATAACTCAGACGATTTGGCTCGTTTAAAATATAAGTGCACGTCATATTCCCAGGTAAACCCTACTCCACCATGAAGCTGCAGCGCATCACCGGCATTTTTAAAATAGCCTTCTGAGCAATACGACTTAGCTACGCTAGCTGCTTCGCCTAATTCATCGGCCAATAAACCACCACTGAGCGCTTCCTCTGCTACGCACGCAGCGTAATAAACAGCTGAGCGTGCTACTTCGGTACGCAGCATCATATCTGCCGCTTGGTGTTTAACTGCTTGAAAACCCGCTATAGGCCTACCAAACTGTACTCGCTCTTTGGTGTACTCTACGGTTAAATCTAATACTTGTTGCGAGCCACCCACTTGTTCTGCTGCAATGGCTATAGCAGCTAGTTGCAATACTTTATTTAGCTGTGGCCAAGCATTATTTGTCTCGCCCATTAATTGGCTGCTGCTCACTCGCACATTATCAAACACTATTTCTGCCTGTTTACGTGTTTGATCCATTGTTGGCAACCAAGTGCGCTTTACCCCAGGAGTATCTGCATCTATTGCAAATAAACTTATTCCTTGCTCGCCCTCACTGCCTTCACTACGCGCGGCAACTATTAATAATTGCGCCGTGTGGCCATCTAGTACATAACGATATGTGCCATTAAGTACATAATCATCGCCTTGTGTAGTTACAATGCCTTGCACTGCTGTTGCGTCCCACTGGCCATTTTTACTGGTATAGGCAAGTGTAGCGGTTAAACTGCCTTCACATATTTGCGTTAAATATTGCTGCTTTTGCTCATCAGTGCCGGCAACTATTAAGGCATTACTGGCTAAACACACGGTTGAAAAAAACGGCGAGCATAATAAATAACGCCCCATTTGCTCCAGCATAACCACCAAATCAACATAGCCTAATCCCATGCCGCCATATTCTTCCGGTATATGAATTGCCTGCCAGTACATTTCTTCGCAAATACGTTGCCATATTTGTGGATCAAAGCCTTGCTCAGTGTCCATTGCGCTGCGTATTGCATTCGATGACGATACTTCAGCTAAGAAGGCTTGCGCAGTATCGCGGATCATTTTCTGCTCTTCGGTAAATGAAAATTCCAAATGTTTGCTCCTTCTAAAATTTTACTGTTGCAAGAAATGCTTTATCAGTTCTGCTTTAACTACTTTGTTAGAAGCATTTACTGGCATTGCGTCAATTATTTTTATTTTTCTGGGTACTCGATAATTTGCCATGCGCTCACGACACCAAGTCATTAAGGTTGCCTCATCAAGTTCTGCTGATGATTTTAAAGTAATAAATGCACAGCCAACCTCTCCCATGCGCTCATCTTTAATCCCTACCACTGCAACTTGTGCAATAGCGCTGTGCTCAATAAGTACTGCCTCTATTTCTGCCGGGTAACAATTAAATCCGCCCGAAATATACATATCTTTTAGTCTGTCGGTAATGCTTAAATAGCCATTTTTATCTAAATGCCCAACATCGCCGGTGTGCAGCCAATTGTCTTTATCTATGGTTTCGGCGGTGGCTTGTGGTTGCTCAAAATATCCTTTCATTACATGAAAACCACGAATACAAATTTCGCCAGTTTCATTAGCACCAAGTATTTCACCCTGCTCTGACATTATTGCTATTTCGGTGCCTTCTATTGCGCGGCCACTGGTACTGGCTATGGTGGCAACGTCGGTATTTATGCCACAAATACTTGCTAAACCACCGCACTCAGTTAATCCATATGCCGTGGTTACCACTTTAAAACCTAATAACTCACGCATTCGCTCTATTAAAATAGGCGGAATAGTTGCAGCGCCAGTAACGGCTATGCGCAGGCTACTTAAGTTAGCGCTTGCTAACTCTGGATGAGCTAGCAAAGATAAATAAAGTGTTGGTGGCCCTGGTAATACGGTTATTTTATCTTGGCTAATTCGGGCAAGCACTTCATCGGCGTCAAACACTGCTTGTGGTAAAATAGTCGCGCCTGCTAATAAGCAACTTACCCACCCGGCTTTATAACCAAAGGCATGAAAAAACGGATTAACTACTAAATAGCGATCGCCAGGCACTATGCCTAAGGTTTTTACAAATACGCTAAACGCTTTAATTATTGCCCCATGGCGGCTCATAACACCTTTGGGTTTGCCTGTAGTGCCAGAGGTAAACATAAGATCAGACAGATTATCTGCACCAACCCCTAAGGCAATTTCACGGGCACTGCGCTCATCAACACTGTCTTTTCTGGCTAAAAAGCGCTGCCAGTCACAACAAATATCAAGTGGCTCTCCTTTACGTGGAGTTAAGGTTACAATCGACAGTTGCTGTGGAGTGAATAATTTTGCCAATTCGCCGGGGTAGTCACTTTTTAAAAAGTCACCAACACTAAACACTAACTTTGCGCCACTGCGATTAATAATTTCAGCCGCTTCAACTGCTTTCATACGGGTGTTAATAGGTACTAACACTGCTCCGGCCATTTGCAAACCAATCGCGGCAAGCACCCAGCGCCCAGAGTTTGCTCCCCAAATAGCCACGCGATCGCCCGGTTTTATTCCAAAAGCAATAAGTGCACGGCTAACATTTAAACTCTCAGTAGGTAAGTCTTGATAGGTTATTTTTGCTTCGCCATCTTCAATGGCAATAAGTTGTCCATGGCGCTTTGCAGCAGCAAACACTAATTTAGGAATACTATCCACTTCGCTGCTAATGCCAGGGTCTAATGAATTATTGATCGTCATATGCAATTCTCTAGTCATTGGCTTCTGCGCCGCGGTTAGCTGTAATGTGATTAGCCGCAACGTAACCAAAGGTCATAGCTGGGCCAATTGTTGCACCCGCGCCTGGGTAACTTGTGCCCATAACTGAGGAGGAACTATTACCTATGGCATAAAGTCCTGCAATGGGCTCACCCGATGGGCGCACCACTTGGGCATACTCATTAGTAAGCAAGCCACCTTTAGTGCCAATATCGCCCGGATGAATTTTTAATGCGTAATAAGGGCCTTTTGTTAGCGGTGCTAAACAAGGATTAGGTTTTACTTTGGTGTCGCCGTAATAACGGTCAAACACATTACCGCCACGGTCAAAGTCTTCATCTACACCCGTTGCTGCGTAGTGGTTCATCTTTTGTACTGTTTGTGCTAATCCATCAGCATCAATATTAACTAGTTTTGCCAGCTCTGCTAAGCTATCGGCTTTAAAATAAACCGAGCCTAACCAGGCTTTGGTCGCTCTGCTATCTGGCATAATTTTGCCAGGCATCAGTGGTCCCATAGCGTATTCATGGCGAAAATGGCCATCAAAAACCACCCAAGCAGGAATAGAATTACCCATTTTTTGATGATTACGATACATAGCATCACCAAATTCTAAATAAGGCGCTGCTTCGTTAAAAAACCGTTGCCCGGCACCATCAACAACAATAGCACCAGGAAAGGCTCGCTCGGCAAATAAACCACGAGCGTTGCGCTCTTTAGGTACATTTAAGGTAGGTGTCCACCAGCACCAATCAAGTAAATCGGTGGCTGCGCCTAGTTTTTGCCCCGCTTCTAATGCCGCGCCAGTGTTACCGCCTTTAGGTGTTGCACTCCAGCTTTGTTGTGATGGTGCCGGTAAATATTTTTCACGTAATGCTTGATTTTGCTCAAAGCCACCACTGCCCATTATTACGCCATAACGCGCATTTAATGTAAGTTCTTGGCCATCGCGTAGCACTTTAATACCGGTCACTTTGTCGTTATTAATAACAAAATCGGTAAATTCTGTATCGCGCCATAATGGAATATTACGATCGCATAACGAGTGACGCAGTGACGCCACTAAACTTGCACCTAATCCAGCCCTGCGATCGCGGCGTCCTTTTTTACGCTGCTTAAAGTCCAATTTATAACGTAGCATTAAACCAATTATCATCAGCATCCAGCCGCGCTCTTTCGACACCGCTTTATGTGCTTGGCGCGCAGTCCACGACATTTTACCCATCAGTAATGCATTACCGGCAGCAGGCTGTTGGTTATCCATTTCATCGCCCAGCCCTGTGGTATCAAATAGCTCTGGATCCATACTGCGCCCACCCGGTAATGAGCCTTCAAGGTGTTGATAGTAATCGGGGTACTTATCGGCAACCGCAAATTTAACGCGGCTATTAGCTTGCAGCTCGCGCAGCATTTTTGGTGCGTTATCTAAATAGGCACGAATACGCGTTTCATCAACACTGCCTTGGCTGGCTGCTTTAATATAAGTAAGTGCTGCTTCGTAGCTGTCTTTGCCGCCAAGTGCACGAAATTCATCGTTATTTGGGATCCAAATACCACCTCCAGATATTGCAGAAGTGCCTCCGTATTTATCGGTTTTTTCAACAATAAGTACTGAGTTACCCTGATCGGCGGCAAACAGTGCTGCAGTCATTGCGCCCGCTCCCGAACCGACAACAATTACATCGTAATTTTTTTCAATATCATTGACTGTGGTCATCTACCTTCTCCTGTTCAATTATTTTTATTCACTAATGAGTAATCTGCGCTTTATTGGCTTTTTTAACGGCGATTAACATTTATTGATAAAGTTTTGTTTTTAATTTGTTTCTTAAAATTTTACCGGCCGGATTACGCGGTAATTTATCTTCCATAAGATGAATTTTTTGCGGCACTTTATATTTAGCCAGTCGTTGTGCTACATGTGTAAGCAATTGCTGCTCTTCAATAAACTCGCCTTCTAATGGGCAAACCACGGCTACAACCGCTTCACCGGTTTCTTCATCTGGAATACCAAACACTGCTACTTCGGCTACCCCTGGGTGCTCAAGCAAACACGACTCCACTTCGGCAGCGGGAATATTTTCGCCCGCGCGGTTAATCACATCTTTAATACGGTCAACAATAAACAAAAAGCCTGCGTCGTCTATATAGCCCAAGTCGCCGGTATGTAACCACCCAGAGCGTATTGCATCTTGAGTTGCTGTTAAATCGCCAACATACTGATCCATTAAAGTAATACCGCGCATACATACTTCGCCCACGCTATTGCTAGGTAACGACTGCCCATCTGCAGCGCAAATACGTACTTCCATAATGGGCGAAATAAGCCCAGAGCTTTTGGGTGCATGGCGAAATAAATCACCAGACGCTGCTGCGCCTACGCCATTGGTTTCGGTCATACCAAAGCCTATTCCTATCATTTGTTCAGATAAGCTAGACAGCGTTTTATCAATTAAGCTGGCTGGTAGTCCTGCGCCGCCAAAACCTAAACCACTAAACGAGGCCATTACTTCTGCACTATGAAAACTAGGCTCTCGTAGTAACTGCATCACCATAGATGGCGCACCATTAAATTGTGTTACTTGCTCTTTTTTGATCAGTTCAATTGCCTCTAATGGATCCCACTTATGGGTAAACACTAAACGTCGCCCGCCACGTAATGCCGACAATAACTGGGCATGTAAACCACTAACATGAAATAACGGCACCGCGGTTAAAATAGTAGGCACCAGTCCTTTTTCCATAATTAACGCTAATGCTTTAGGTGAAGTCATTGCCGATATAGCGCCAATAAAGTCAATATTATAAAGTGCTTGGCACACTGCAATATGGCTCGACTCAACCGCTTTAGCCACGCTAGTCGCACCTGAGGTAAACAGGACTAAAGCCGCATCGGTTGCTGTTATTGTGGGTGGTTCAATGCTGTGCGCTGAATGATTAAGTGCCTTTGTAAAGTCTATTGCTGCAGCAGATTGCGATAAATCTAATGCTGTATCGTTTAATACTAAGGTATCGGTTAACCACTCATTACTTTGGCTAATTCGCTGCCATCTTGGGCCATCACAAATTAATAATTTAGGCGCAATACCATTAAGTGCTGTTATTAGCTCTTGCTGCATACCAAAACTATTTAGTGGTGCAGGTACTGCACCTATCAATGCTATCGCGCAAAAAGCAATAACCCATTCAGGTCGGTTACGCATTGCAATAGCAACACGATCTCCTTGCTTTATGCCATGTTGCTGTAAGTAACTGGCAACATTATCAACTTGTTGAAAAAACTGTTTATAGCTGCAGTGCTCCCCCTGATAAACCAAAAATGATTGCTCATCAGTGCGCCTTGCATCATTAATCACTTGCGCTAAATTAAGCGGCGCATTGCAATACACCTTATGATTTTGACCATTGATTTGCTTATTAGTGACTTCAAATGGTGCGCCAGGCGCCATTAACTGTGATTTAGTGGCAGTGACTAAATTAAATAAATTCATAATGTATTCCCAGCTGCTAATTTTTTGTCCGTGAGTAAGTAACTATTAATGCCAGAATCTGTTTTACGCTGACAAAATAACTCATCATTACTTTCTAACCAATTTAAGTGCGCTAAGGTTTCACCCAATGCCATCATACTTTCTATGGGTGAAAGAGCGCGTTTAAATAAATGCTTCATTGCCTGATAGGCATTAAATTCAGGGGCTTGCAGTGCAAACGCTCTTAATATATCTAACTGCTCAAGGTGATGGTCAATCAACTGTTGTACACGTAAATGCATGTGGCGAAATACCGGACCATGGGCAGGTAATACTAAAGTTTGTGAATCGAGCGTGTGTAGTTTTTCAAGCGAACGTAGCCAGTTTTTTAATGGCTGACCTTGCGGCTCTAACTCAGACACTAAAATATTTGAACTAATATTGGGCAATAACTGATCGCCAGCTAGTAGTAGTTTGTCGGCTTCACAATAAAGACACGCATGCTCTGGCGAATGCCCCTCCCCTATGACTATTTGCCAGCGGCGCTTGCCTATGGTGAGTACATCCCCTTCACGCAGACGATTAAATGACGGCGGGCTAAATTTTATAAAAGGATCTTTACGGCAACTAGCAATAATCACGTCTAACTCATCACGTGGTAAACCTGCACTATGATAAAAATCTAGTTGGTTGTCACTGCCAAGCGCTGCGGTGTTATTGCTCAGCGTTTTTAGCATGTAAAACTCACCAAAAGTCATATATAGCGGCACATTAAACGTGGCCATTAACCAACTAGCTAGGCTGCTATGGTCATAATGAAAATGCGTACAAATAACGCCTTTAATTACTTTTTTGTTGCAATGTTGTTCTATTACCGTTAACCACAATTGCCGTGTTGTGTCATTATTAAGCCCGGTATCGAGAATATACCAACCGTCGTTATCTTCGAGTAAATAAAGATTTATATGATCCAACGACATCGGCATAGGCATGCGTAACCACAACAAACCTTCAGCTATCTCCACTACCGAACCATCCGCATTGGGTGGAGTAATTGGATATTCTAAAAGGCTATGCAGCTGATGGCCTTGTGATTCTTTGGGTAAAATCATCGATTTCATTATTTCTCCAAAAATAAGTGATCAGCGCGTTTGTATTTTATTAACTTAATAAGAAGCCATTTAACGATTCTGTAATACGTCCAAAAGGACGATGCTGAAATTATTAGCAAAGTTAAGGTAGCTTAAAACAATATCAAAAAGAGAGAGCCATAAATGCAAGTAGGTCAAAGTTCATTAAGCGCAGGTCGGACTCGTCTGACGCTATTATTGCTTTCTATTATTTACGTTTTTTCGTATATCGATCGCAACTTAATTGCGATTGTTCTTGAGCCAATTAAATTAGAGTTTGGCGTATCAGATACTATTATGGGCGCGGTGAGCGGCCTTGCATTTGCCGTTTTATACTCTGCGGTTAGCTTTCCGTTAAGCCGTATGGCTGATAGAGGCACCGACCGTAAAAATATTATTGCGGTATGTTGTGGGCTCTGGAGCCTTGCCACTATGGCAAGTGGTGTTGTTACTCAATTTTGGCAATTTGTGGTTGCCCGTATGACAGTTGCCATTGGTGAAGCAGGCGGTACATCACCGTCTATTTCTATGGTTTCTGATTTATACCCTCCACATCGTCGCTCATTTGCAATTAGTTTATATATGTTAGGCCCGCATATTGGCTTATTAGCCGCCATGGCATTAGGTGGTTGGATAGCCCAAGAACACGGCTGGCGCGCGGTATTCATCTTTTTTGGTATTCCAGGGCTATTACTAGCACTGCTACTTTATGTTTTTGCAAAAGACCCTGGCTTAGGTGTTTATGACACTGATGCAGAGCGTAATATTCGTGCCCAACCGCAAGAAAACTTTTTTCATGCTGTTGCCGGTATTATGAAACTAAGAGGGTTTTTCTTAATTTGTATGGGCACTGCCATTGCTGGCATGGTCGGCTATGGTTACGCCATTTGGGCCCCCACTTTTATGGTACGCAATTATGATATGACACTTTCACACGCTGGCCTTACCTTTGGTATAGCCAGTGGTGTTTTTGCTGCTGCTGGGTCAATGTTCAGCGGTTATTACTGCGACAAATTAAGCCAAAAAGACTGTCGCTGGCAATTACGTATGCCTGCAATTGGCGTATTAATTAGTATGCCTTTTGGCTTAGCTTTTTTACTTTGGCCTGCCGACGCATTTTGGCAATTAGGGAGCCTTAAAATACCGCACGCAATTATATTTGCTGCTGGCTTTAGCTTTTTTAATAGCTGGTGGCCAACACTTGCATTCGCTGCAGTAAGCCATTTAGTTAACAGCTTTCAAAGAGCTACCAGCATTGCAATACTAAGTTTATTTTTAACCTTTTTTGGTGCCGGTATTGGCCCATTGCTAACCGGTACACTCAGTGACTTATTTTCTGCTGGTGATGCGGGTGAAGGCCTTAAATACGCCATTGCAGTGATGATTGCTTTATCGTTGTTTTCGGTTTGGTTTTACTACAAAGCCATTGGCCCTTATCAACAACGAATAGCAAGTAAAGTAAGTGATAACGATAAAACAGCGCAATCTTATAATAATAAAGCAGATTGCACCTCAGACAATAATTCAAGTACATCTACTACCTAAATATAAAAAGGAATACTTATGGCCACTACACAAGATTATCGCCTCGGCGATTATACATTCCCAAGAGGTTGGTTCATGATAGCTACGGCTGAAGAGATCAACACGCATAAGCCCCTAGCCGTACGATTTTTTGGTCGCGACTTTGCACTGTATCGCGGCAGAGCAACAGGTCGAGTAGTATTACTCGACGCGTATTGCCCACATATGAAAACGCATTTAGCCGCCGAAAATGATACCTCTTACGTTATTATTGATGGTGGTGGTACCAACATCGAAGGCGATAGCATTCGTTGTCCTTATCATGCATGGCGTTTTGGCCCTGATGGCCAATGTGACGACATTCCTTACCACGACGGACCAATTCCAAAAACAGCCTGTATTAAAGCGTGGCCTGTAGCCGAGAGCATGGGTGCAATTTGGATATGGCACGATCCTGAAAATGGCGATCCTGAGTGGGATCACCCAAGCTTGCCACAATGGGACGATAAAGCCTGGGTACATTGGCGCTTTGACGATTTGGGTATGCTTGAACAACATCCGCAAGAAGTTATTGATAACATTTGTGATTATAGCCATTTAGCACCAATTCACGGCTCTACCGTACAGCGCTACGAAAATGAATTTGATGGCCACGAAGCAATTCAACGTCAATGTGGTCCGCACCGTACTTTAGTAGGCGAAGATGGCGCAAGCCCAGTGCTGCATACAATAACTAAATACCATGGTCCGGGCGTATTAATTTCACATTTGACTGGCTATTACGAGTCTTACTTAATGATAACGCATACCCCTGTAGAGGATGGTTCAATTAGAGTTTGGCACGCATTATTAGTTAAATCACCGGGTGGCAATGAAGTAGCCACAGTAGAGGATGAAGTAGCAGCACGCCAGTTCCAAGACGCAAGTAAGTTTGCATTTATGCAAGACTTCCAAGTGTGGACAAATAAAGCACCTTGTTTTAATGGGTTGTTTTTACCAAGCGATGGCCCGTTTATGAAAGCGCGTATTTGGTACAAACAGTTCTTTAATCCAAGAGCGCGTAAAGAAGAGTTCCAAAGCAAAGTAAATGGCGTATATGTGCCTAAAGGCACCGTAGCTTATACCCAAGACTAATCTATTTTTAAATAAATTATAGATACAAAAAAGAGCCCCTACTTAAAAAGTAGGGGCTCTTTTTAGCTGTAACTCTTTATTAAAATGAGTAAGTTATTTCTGCTCCATAAGTTACTGGGTCGCCATAGTAATTTAAGCCACCAATGAATACCCCTGACGAATCACCCAACGGCACACCGTTAATTCGGTACTCTTCGTCGGTCATGTTTTTACCCCAAATAGAGGCACTAAAGTCACTGCCGGCAATTCTTTTAAGTGAAACTCGGGCGTTAAGTAAGTTGTATTTTTCAATACGAGTATATTGGGCTGAAGGTTGATTATGAAACGCAAAGTGATCGTCCACAAAGCTGTAGTCGGCACCGGCGCTAAATTCACCAAGGGCTGTTTCACTAATGTAATTTAACCCAAGCGACCATTTATTTTTTGGACTATAGGGAAACTCGGCACTGTCGGTAACATCGTTTGCTACTCCAGTGTACACATCGTAAGTAATAAACTTGTCGTATTTAGGGTCTAACAAACCGTAATTAAAGTTTAGCGTTAAATCATCGGTTAATGCCGCTACTAATTCAAACTCTAACCCCGCCACTTTTGCCGAGCCTGCGTTTTGAATATCTGAGTACGCACCTAAGTATTCCGACATTTGCATATTGGTAATATCGTTATAAAACACCGCTATATTGGCTTGAATACGTTGATCTAACCAGCGCGATTTAAGGCCCCATTCGTAGGCAATTACTTCCTCTGGTGCATAGGGTTTTACTGCTAATGCTTGAGTTGCTGCTTCACCGTTAAAACCACCCGCTTTCCAGCCTTGTGATACTTTTACATAGCTGTGAATATTGTCGGCTAACTCATAGTTAAGTGATGCCATAGCCGAGGTGTTATTCCAAGTATCGCCCGCTGTGGTGTATGGCAGTGGGAAAAAATAAGCAAAGCTAAAGTCATCTGGATGTTCTATATAAAATGATTTTTCTTCTGTGGTCCAACGCAAACCCCCTGCCAACATTAGCTTGTCGCTTAGTCGATATTCTACATTACCATAAGCGGCAACCGAGGTAGACTCAACACCATAATAGTTATTCACTGTGCCAAAACCCAGTACATACGGGTTGTTTACATCAGATTCTTCTTTAAAGTAAAACAAGCCTGCAACGTAGGTTAAATTATCTATATCACCAATAAATTGTAGCTCTTGTGATACTTGCTCATGCTCTACATGGCGGTAGGTATGAAAGCCAAGAAAATCAGCGCCATCGTAGTCATTGCCATCATCGTAATCTATTTCACGTAGTGCCGTAATTGACTTAATAGTTAAGTTATTACTTTGCTGCCATGTAACTGTAAGTGCATGGCCCGAGCTTTTAGAGCGATCAAATATAGCGCCATCTAATGCAGCACTTTCTTGGCGATCTTTCGTATCTTCTGGCATTGCACCGGCAATATAAACTTGGCCCAACGGAGGAGTGTTTTTTTTATTACTGCTATCGTAAGTGTAGTAAAACTCTAGATTATCGCTGTGCTCATACAAGGCACCAAAACGCAGTGAGGTAGAATCAAGCTCTTTAAACTTATCAATATCAGAACTTGTCGAAAGGTTATCGTAAAAGCCGTCGCGCTGTTTTTTATTAGCGGTAAAATTAAAACTGAGTTTGTCGTTAATTTGCGCCGAGTCGGCAGTAACATAAACATCTGTCATACCGTAGTTACCCGCCCCTACGCGTACTTCGCCGGTAAACTCACCACTGGGTTTACGCGTTACAATATTAAGCGCCCCACCTATTGTATTTTTACCATAAAGCGTACCCTGCGGCCCGCGCAGTACTTCAACGCGCTCTATAGCAGCTACATCAAATAAACCACCGACATTTTTAGATACAAATACCCCGTCTATATACACACCAGTGGTGGGCTCCCAGGTAACTGCAGGGTTAATTGTAACCGAGCCACGAATGGCAATTGTAGCACCAGTACTGCCGCCTGGAGTTTCTGATATTTGCATGTTTGGCGTATATACACTGAGATCTTCAACATCTGTAATGCCTTTATCGGCCAATGCTTGGGCATTAAACACGGTAACTGCCGTAGGTAGCTCTTGTAAGTTTTGTACCCGCTTTTGCGCGGTTACTTGGATCACTTCCAAACCTTCTTTTTTAGTACTTTGCTCTTGAGCCGCTAGTGTCGAATTTGCCATGCTAATTAAGGCTAACGCTATCGCTGCATTTAGTGGTTTTTTATTAATATTCACTATTTAGTCCTTGTTTAAAATTGAACGCGAGTAAAATTAACTAACAGGAATATCGCCAGTTACGCGCGCTGTACCTAACACTACATAAGTTAATTTTGAGACCGCTTTGCACGGCCTAAAAACTTAACGTATTGCGTTTTCATAATTACAAAAAGCAAATTGCTGTATCACGTTATAATCGCGTGTTTATCAACAATAAATGTAAGGTTTTTATCCTCGCACACTATTACAAAAACTAAATAGTCCGCATGAACGATAACTAAAAATAATGAGGAATAACAAAGACTAAAAGGCAGGAATTAATAAGTAATATTAGGCACTGTTATTAAAGTAACAGTGCCGGTTAACGTCAGTCGGCCGTTACTTGCGCGACCATCATGGCTTTAAATTGCTCATGATGCGGCGGTAATAAGCCCCACTCACCACGAGGGTCGTGTTTTGGGGCAACAAATACAGTACGCTGATGGCTAAAGGCTAAAAAGCCTTCACGACCATGATAATGCCCCATACCCGATGCACCTATGCCACCAAATGGCGCATCGTGCAGTGCCGCATGCATTAAGCAATCATTTATCGCTACTCCACCCGATGAAGTGTTTGCTAAAAGCTTACTCAGCTCTGCGTCATTTTCGCCAAAGTAATACAGCGCTAGTGGTTTAGCACGGCTGTTAATATCGTTAATAACGCCATCTATATCATCATAAGGAAGTAGCACTAATGCAGCGCCAAATATTTCTTGCTGCATAATATCCAGCTCTTTATCTGGGGATATAACTAATTGCAGTGGTAAACGTTTATCGCTTGTGACCAACTCTGCTAAATTAGCAACCTCATGACTACTAAGAACTTGGCATCCAGCATCGCGAGCTTGCTCAACTAAATCGACAACTCGCTGGCAATGTTGGCGGTTAACGCTAGGTACAAAATCTGGATTATGAGTGATTTCTGGATAAAAGTGACTAAAATTTTCGAGTAATAATGCAGCCACTTGATCAAGCTTATTACGCGGTACATAAACAATGTCAGGGCTAACACACACTTGGCCGCCATTATTACTTTTTGCTAAGGCTAAGCGTTTGCAACTTTCGCTTAAATCGCAATCTTGGCTAAGCACTGCCGGCGATTTACCGCCGAGCTCTAAGGTAACTGGCACTAAATTTTTAGCCGCTGCCGCCATAATTTTTTTACCTACTTGGGTACTACCAGTAAATACTAAATGATCGAACGGCAGTTCGCTAAATTTAGCACCAGTGTCGGCGCCACCTGTAACTACACTCACTAGTAATGGGTCTATGTGTTTGGCAAATAATTGCGCTACTAAGGCCGCTGTTTTAGGCGTGACCTCAGATGGTTTAAGTATGGCGCGGTTACCCGCCCCTAATACACACGCCAACGGGGCAAATAAGGTATAAAGTGGCGCATTCCAAGTACCTATAATACCCACACTGCCTTTGGGTTGGTATTCTACCCGTGCGGTACTACCGAGTTGATCATAAGGGGCAAACACTTCGCGGCTTTCACTTTTAAGCCATGGCTCTAAGTTGTCGCGGGTATATTTAAGGCTGGCTAGCGAGCCGAGCACATCATTCATAATAGAAAAGCCTTGGCTGCGACCATTAAAGTCAGCTTCTATTGCCTCGGCAAATGCTTGGTGATGCTCTACAAGTAAATTTATAACTTGTTGAATACGCTCTCGCCTTTGCGCTGCAGTTACCAACATTTGCAATTTATGCGCTTGTTGCTGATGCTGCAGCAAAGCTGCCATTGAACCTGAATCTTTGCTGTTCATGCACTATATCCTTACTAGGTTTTACACTTGCCTGGCGAACAATATTTGCTTACACACCATATTGCAGCTTTTGCATTGCAAGTAAACTAATTGAGCTGTGCTTCCTTTCTAGCTGTTTTTACTCAAATAAACCTCGTCCACTTGGACGAGCTCTCGTATTTAAATTATTTAATGTACGGTTGCTGCAGTCACTATTTTGCCCTATTTAAATAGGCCACTTAAAGCTAACCTTCGTAATAAAAATTAGCCATTGTTTAATATAAAATAACCTAAATAAATTGCTGAGTAATCATATAAATAGCAAATGCCTGTGTTGTTTAGTCCATTAAGACGATGATGAAAAATAGCCAGATCATGATACTGAAGTTATATAACAGTAATAAGGCGAGTTAACATGGCACAAGCAGAATTTGATAGTCAGGCATTTAGACAGGCGCTCGGTAGTTTTACTACTGGCGTAACAATTATTACTGCCACCGCTCCAGATGGCACCCCTGTTGGTCTTACCGCAAACAGCTTTAATTCTGTTTCGTTAGACCCACCTATGGTGCTATGGAGCTTGGCAAAAACCTCTCTTAGTGTGGCTGCCTTTAGCGAGGCCGAGCACTGGAACGTTCATGTTCTCTCGCAGCACCAACAAGAGCTGTCAAATAAATTTGCCGCAAAAGGCGAAGACAAATTTAATGACACTAATCTCGAAGCGGGGATTAGCTCTGCACCACTTATTGCCGATTGTAGCGCGCGTTTTCAGTGTCGTAATATGGTAACGCACGATGGGGGGGATCATCTTATTTTTATAGGTGAGGTACTGGGGTTTGATCATCAAGCACTACCGCCACTGGTGTTTCAGCAAGGTCAGTACGCAATGACTGCACGTAAACCGTGGGCAGCGGTTAACTTATCTAGTGAACCTACAGCGCCGCAGTGCAGCTACAACGAAGATTTACTAGGTTACTTGCTTGGGCGTTCACATTTTCAAATGCTGTACCGCATGCGTAAAGTACTCGATGAGCAAGCGCTGGAAGATTCACACTTTTTTGCATTATCGGTATTAAATATTCAGCAAAATCTGAGTTTAGAGCAGCTAAATACCCACCTTGATTATACCGGCCACAGTGTCAATCTTGAAGATATGGCCTTTTTAGAAAAGCAGGATCTTATTTGCCAAAAAAGCGAAGACAATTACCAACTTACCACCGCTGGGCGAGAAACCTCACTACACCATATTGCGCAAGCAAAAGTAATTGAAGAAGAGCTCATTACAGAGCTTGGTGCAGGCGACGTAATGGCATTAAAGCTATTACTTAAACGCCTTATTCATCAAACCGATCCTGGCTTACCTGATCTTTGGTCTACAGAGGATAAAAGCGCATGAGCGAACTACAACAGCATTTAGCACAAATTCTTTATGATGCGCAGCAACAGCGCACACCTATTGCGCCATTAATTAAAAATAACCCTGAGCTTACAATCGACGATGCCTATCAAGTGTCGTTAAAAACACTGGCAATACGCACTCAGGCTGGCGAAAAAATCATTGGTAAAAAAATTGGTGTTACCAGTGAAGCAGTGCAAAAAATGCTTAATGTGCATCAGCCCGACTTTGGCTTTTTAACCAACACTATGCACCACCCTGATGGCAGTAATATTAGCCTTAAAAAATCACATTTAATTCAACCACGCGCCGAAGGCGAAATTGCGTTTTGCCTTAAACACGACTTACAAGGCCCAAACGTTACCGCAGAGCAAGTACTTGCTGCGACTGATTGGGTGGCACCGTGTTTTGAAATTGTTGATTCGCGTATCGAAAACTGGCAAATCACCATAGTTGATACCGTGGCCGATAACGCCTCATGCGGGGTATTTGTAATTGGTGATAAACATACCGACCCAAGCACACTCGATTTAGCTGCAGCCACTATGGTAGTTAAACACAATGGTAAACAAGCAGTAACCGGTGTGGGCTCAGCAGTACAAGGGCATCCTGCGCAAGCAGTTGCATGGCTGGCAAATACGCTAGGCGAGTATGGTATAGAGTTTAAAAAAGGCGAAATTATTCTGTCGGGAGCTCTGGCTCCTCTAATAGATGCTAACAGCGGCGATCATTTTAGTATGGAGATCGAAGGTCTCGGTTCATGCTCTGTCAGCTTTTGCGATTAACAGTTAACCCACGAGGGAAGTAACATGAAAAAGATTAAATGCGCCCTGATCGGTTCAGGAAACATTGGTACTGACTTACTTTATAAGCTCAAACGCAGTGAGATATTAGAACCCGTTTGGATGGTAGGCATAGACCCTGACTCAGAAGGCTTAGCGCGCGCACGCGAATTAGGTATTAAAACCACCGCTGAGGGTATTGATGGCTTAATACCGCATATTGAAGCCGATGAAATCAAAATTGCTTTTGATGCAACCTCAGCCTACGTGCATGGTGAAAACTCAGCTAAAGTGAATGCAAAAGGCGTGTTGATGATAGATTTAACCCCGGCGGCTATTGGCCCTTTTTGTGTGCCTCCGGTTAACCTAAATCAACTTAATGCTGATATTAAAAACGTTAACATGGTGACCTGTGGCGGCCAAGCAACTATTCCTATGGTTGCTGCGGTATCGCGCGTACAGCCGGTTGAATATGGTGAAATTGTTGCCACTGTTTCATCAAAATCAGTTGGCCCAGGTACACGCCAAAATATTGATGAATTTACTCGCACTACCTCAGGCGCAGTGGAGCAAATTGGTGGCGCTAAAAAAGGCAAAGCCATTATTATAATTAACCCTGCTGAGCCACCATTATTAATGCGCGACACCATCCATTGCTTAACCGAAACAGAGCCAGATCAAGCAGCTATCACTGCATCTGTGCATGAAATGATTGCTGAAGTACAAAAGTATGTTCCAGGCTATAAACTAAAAAATGGCCCGGTGTTTGATGGTCGTAAAGTGTCTATATTTTTAGAGGTTGAAGGTTTGGGCGATTACTTGCCTAAATATGCCGGTAACCTTGACATAATGACCGCGTCGGCCGCGCGTACTGCAGAAATGTTTGCACTACAAATGCTAGGTCAATCGCCATCAGATAGTCAATCTTAAGGAGTAATATCATGGATTTAAAAGGTAAAAAAGTTACCCTGCACGATATGTCATTACGTGATGGTATGCATGCTAAGCAACATCAAATTAGCTTAGATGAAATGGTGTCTATTGCCACTGGCTTAGATCAGGCGGGCATTCCTTTAATTGAGGTTACCCATGGCGACGGTTTAGGCGGCTCTTCACTTAATTATGGTTTTCCTGCTCATACCGATGAAGAATACCTAAGTGCTGTAGTGCCAAAAATGACCCAAGCTAAAGTCTCAGCGTTATTAATTCCGGGCATAGGAACGGTTGATCACTTAAAAATGGCTTATGATCATGGCGTAAGTACTATTCGAGTGGCTACTCACTGTACTGAAGCCGACGTTTCAGAGCAGCATATTAGCGCAGCGCGTAAAATGGGTTTAGATACCGTTGGCTTTTTAATGATGGCACATATGATCAGCCCAGAGGAGCTACTTGCACAGGCTAAATTAATGGAGTCTTACGGTGCTAACTGTATTTACTGTACGGATTCTGCCGGTTACATGTTGCCCGACGACGTAAGCACCCGCATTGCATTACTGCGCAGCGAGCTTAACAGCGAGACCGAAATTGGCTTTCATGGTCATCATAATTTAGGCATGAGCATTCCGAATTCGCTGGCGGCAATCGAAATGGGCGCTAACCGCATCGATGGTTCAGTGGCAGGTTTAGGCGCTGGTGCAGGTAATACGCCGTTGGAAGTATTTACCGCAGTACTTGATCGTATGGCTGTTAATCATGGTATTGATTTATATAAAATTATGGATGTTGCTGAAGACTTAGTCATGCCAATGATGGATCAACCTATTCGTATTGACCGAAACTCATTAACTTTGGGTTATGCAGGTGTTTATTCGTCATTTTTATTATTTGCAGAACGCGCCGAGAAAAAATACGGTGTACCTGCACGTGATATTTTACTTGAACTCGGGCGCTTAAAAACCGTAGGCGGACAAGAAGATATGATAGACGACACCGCAATGACTATGGCTAAGGCCTTAAAGGCGGCGAAAGCTTGAACATAAAAAAATCTAATTGGCGCCAACATGCTTTATTGTTGGTGCTTACTTTATTTTATATAGAAAGTTTTGTTGGGCGACAAATTATGGCGGTGATGATTGAACCCATCAAAGCTGAATTTGGTGCCTCAGATGCGCAAATGGGCTTATTAACCGGCCTAGGTTTTGCCATTGTATTTACTTTAACCGGTTTATCGGCTGGCAGACTTGCTGACAAAGTTAGCCGAACACGCTTGTTAGCCGCCAGCGCATTAGTGTGGGGCATTATTACAGCACTTAGCGGCATAACTGCAGGCTTTATTAGTTTACTAATAATGCGTATG
Organism: Pseudoalteromonas sp. K222D; assembly: GCF_017653575.1. Classification (NCBI taxonomy): domain Bacteria; kingdom Pseudomonadati; phylum Pseudomonadota; class Gammaproteobacteria; order Alteromonadales; family Pseudoalteromonadaceae; genus Pseudoalteromonas; species Pseudoalteromonas sp. K222D. Next base: position 81,765 of record NZ_JAGGDL010000005.1, on the reverse strand, counting down.
TTGGTTGCAGTAGCCGAAGCTCCGGTTACTTCGGCCTCTTTATCGTTACTTTCGGACAGTTACCCGGTTGAGCGACGCTCATTTGCGATTAGCTGTTTTACCTCTGGTGCTACCTTTGCCGCCATTATTGCGCTTACCTTAGGTGCATATTGGGTAGAGCTGTATGGATGGCGAGAAACCTTTTTTATTATCTCTACTCCCGCTTTGTTTATTTCTTTTTTGCTATTTTTTGTGATGCCCGAACCTAAACGCGGTCAATACGATGATGCCATTAGCTCTCCAACTTCACCGCTGCAGCCTGCACTAACCACAGGTTTTAGAGCATCAACAAAAGCATTGTTAAAGCGCAAAGATTATCGACTACTGGTTTGCTCAAGCGCCATTGCAACGTTAGGCGCAAATGCGTTTGGCATGTGGAATGCCACTTTTTTAGTACGCAGCCACGACTTAACACTGAGCCAAGCCGGCATGATGGCAGGCTTTTTTGGCGGCGGTGCGGCAGCGATTGGAATTCTTTCTAGTGGCTATTTGGCTGATAGAATCGCCAGACGAAAAGGTGTTTTATGGCTACCTATACTAGGCCATATACTGGGGTGGGTATTTATTGTTATATATTTTTTATGGCCTAAAGGCTTAGGCGATGACCTATTTTTTGCCGGTATTCCATTTGCTATGCTGTTTTGCACCTTAGCGAGTTTCTTTTCTGTATGGTGGGTTAGCCCTTGTCTCACATTACTCACTTCAATTGTACCGGGCACTCAGCGGGCATTGGCTATTTCAATGCAAACCGTGCTGATTACTTTTTTAGGCATAGGTGTTGGGCCTATGTTGGTGGGCGTGCTTAGTGAAGTATTTAGCGAGGTGGCCGGTGTTGAATCCTTACGTTATGCTTTACTTATTAGTACGAGTACAACATTAATATCGGTATTTTTACTGTTTAAATTAAAATCTTATCAAGCAAAACAACTCATAAAACCCATTCAGTAAATTAAACTTTGTTTTAATTACTATTAACCAATAATGCTAGGAGTTTATTATGTCAGTTACCGCAGTTACAGGTTCAGCATCAGGGATTGGCGCCGCCGTTTGTGAAAAACTACGCGCAGCAGGTCATACTGTGATCGGCATAGACCGCCATCAAGCCGAAGTTAATGCCGATTTATCATCCCCTGAAGGTCGCGCTAATGCCGCAGAGCAAGTTATCAAATTAGCCAATGGTAAACTAGATGGCCTGGTTTGTTGCGCGGGCCTTGGCGTTACCGCACCAAGTAGCAGTTTAGTGGTTTCGGTTAATTATTTTGGCTCAACCGAGTTAATTGAATTACTTCAACCTGCACTCGCCAAAGGTGAGCAGCCAGCTATTACCGTTATTGGCTCAGTGGCCGCTAGTCAACAAGTGGCAGATCCACACCCTATTATTGAGTTAATGCTCAACAATGACGAGCCAGCCGCTCGCGCACTGGCAGATGAGCTTGGCCAACCACAAATAGCCTATTCGGCATCTAAATATGCACTCACTGTGCATTGTCGTCGTTTAGCCGTTAAAACGGGGAGTACCGGCGTGCGTATTAACCTAGTTGCGCCTGGTGCAATTGAAACTCCACTGCACGAAGCCTCTAAGCAAGATCCACGTTTTGGCGAAGCCGTACGTAACTTTGTTGCGCCTATTGGTCGCAATGGTCAGCCAAGTGAAATTGCCGATGCGGTCAGTTTTTTACAATCAGCCCAAGCCTCTTTTGTGCATGGCAGCATTATTTATGTAGATGGTGGTATGGACGCCATGATGCGCAATGGCAAGTTTTAAACACTAAATATTAAATACTTATAAGGATATAACATGAACCCAATACTAAGCACACACAAAGTTCGCGCTTTTGAATCGATTAGCCACTTTGATATTAGCACCGACGTACTCGTGTGCGGTTATGGCGGCGCAGGAGCCGCCGCCGCACTAGAAGCTGTAACCTTAGGTGCTAAGGTTACTATTTTAGAACGTGCCAGTGCTGGGGGTGGCTCGACTGCATTATCAAGCTGTGAAATGTATTTAGGCGGCAGTGGCGGCACTGCATTACAAAAAGAGTTAGGTTTAGAAGATAGCACCGAAAACATGCTGGCTTATTTACGCGAAGCACTTGGCCCGTATGGCGATGAAGATAAGATGCGTTGTTATGCACAAGGCGCTGCAGGACATTTTGATTGGGTTGAATCCCTTGGTGTACCTTATAAACGCGCAGCCTTTTTAGAGCGTACAGTAGTGCCACTCAGTGATGAGTCGTTATTATTTACCGGTAATGAAAAAGCTCACCCTTTTAATACCATTGCTAAGCCCGTTCCACGCGGTCACGTGCCCTCTAAAGTGGGCGACGAAGGCGGTAAAATATTTATGGATGCCATAATGCAGCGCATCGCAGGCGCGGGCGCTGAGGTAATTAATGATTGTCGCGCTATTGCTTTATTAGTAGATAAAAACAATCGTGTTTGCGGCGTAATTGCTAAGCGCGACAACCGAGAAATTGCGATTCGTGCAACTCGTGGTGTGGTATTAGCCACCGGTGGCTTTGTAATGAACGACACCATGACACGTCAATACATGCCTGATCTACTTGAGTATTGCGTACCTTATGGCAACACCTTCGATATGGGGGATGGTATTCAATTAGGCCAAGCAGTCGGCGGGCAAACAATTAATATGGAACAGGCTTTTATGTCGTTTCCGCTCTATCCACCAGCAAAGCTAACCTACGGTATTTTACTAAATAAACACGGTCAGCGTTATATAAATGAAGATGCGTATTTAGCCAGATTGGCGCATTATTCTTGCCAACAAGCTGAGCAAAAGTTTTATTTGTTAGTACAAGAAGAGGATTTTGAGGCGTCGCATTATTTACAACGTGCAGCCATTGTTGCCACTGGCGATAGCATAGCAGAAGTTGCCAGTGAAGCGCCCTTCCCGGCCGGTATGCTTGAGCAAACTGTTAGCTACTTTAATCAGCACGCCAGTAATAAACAAGACCCACTATTTCATAAAACCGCCGAGTGGCTAAAACCGTTAAACAAGCCCCCTTTTGCCTTATTAGAATACTCTGCAAGTGAAATGACTGCTGTAATTATGCCCGGCACCAAAGGCCCGCTCATATTTACGCTTGGTGGGCTAAAAACACTCACTACGGGTGAAGTGGTTAATTTAGACAATGAAATAATAAGTGGGCTTTATGCTGCTGGTCGAGCCACCGCGGGATTACCACGTACAGCCAAGGGATATGCCAGTGGTATGTCGGTTGGAGATGCCACTTTTTTTGGCAGACTCGCTGGGCGCAGCGCCGCTAAACACCTGCCAATTTAACCTCGAATAATAAACACGCCCTAGCACTTAATTTAACAACCGTTATAGCAAACAGCGTAACGGTTTAACTTACTTATTCTGCTTAGGTAATAAATCTGCGTATTAAAAGCAAGTATATTAAGTGCATGCTATAGATTAAAAATTAGCAGATTGAAATGTCGTGTAGAGGCTGGTAAGTATTAATGAAAGATATAAAAAAGCAGCAGCTGGTTAATTTAAGCTGCTGCAATAGATGTAAAGTTATTCTGTTTTTAACACACGGCCAAGCGTTATATCGCCCTCAATGGTGGTGCGGTTAATAACGCGATTGATCCCAGGCTTAGTGCCAGTAGTGCAGTGCATTGCACGCCAGTTATCCCACAGTACCATGTCGCCTTCGCGCCATTTATGAAAGTAAGTAAATTCCGGCTTTTGTACATGCGCAACAAGTCGCTCAAGTAGCTCTATAGATTCATCATTCGATAAACCAAATTGCTGTGGAGTAACAACTCTATCTAAAAACTGCTCTACCACCTCAAGTACTTTACGGCCACTGATCGGGTGTGTAACTACCATAGGGTAAGCAGCGTCTGAAAAGTCAGGAAAGCCAATGTCGGTTGGTTTTGTTGGGCTGTTAGGGCCAGGCTCATAACCGTCTAAGTTAACGTAGCGCATATGGCGGCGCTGCATACTAAAGCTGTAAACCACTTCTAGCTGTTCAATTAAAGCTTTAGTGTCGTCGTCGAGTGCATCGTACGCTTTTGCTAAATCGCCAAAACCGGTCATGCCATCTTCTGCTGCCACCACCACAGCGCGCAACAGTGCACCATGATTTGGACGCGCTGTATAATGCAAATCCATGTGCCAATCTAACCGACCCACAATTTCTTCGCCTTTATAAAAAGCAGTTTGAAACTTATCCATAGGGCCACCATTTTGTAGCACAAATAACTCTGGATATTTATCACTGGTGGTAACTTTTAACGGATGTAATTCTAACGGGCCAAAAATGCGACTAAACTCAATTTGCTTTTCAGGGCTAATATCCTGATCACGAAACACTAAAATAGCGTGTTCGTACCATAGTGCTTTTAGTTCAGCTTTTATTTCATCGGTAAGTGGCTCGTTAATATCGAAACCCGACACTTCTACGCCAACATTATCAAGCGGAGTTACTGTAAGCTTCATTTTTTATTCCTTCTACTTAGCTAAGTGAATCCGACAAATTTAGTCGACTAAACCTGGATCTAGGCGTAATTCTTTACGCGCCATTGCTTCCCAAACAAAAGGGAAACCGTTGTCGTCAGCAATAGACACTTTTTTAACTTCTTCATCACTTAATGGTCGTCCGCCACCTGCTAATTCCACTTCATACGCGCGTTTACTGCGCCACTCTAAAGTAATTGCTCTCAGGTGTGCTTGGCGCAGATTTTTACCCACCACTAACGAGCCGTGGTTTGCCAGTAATGCCCACTTAGCATCACCGAGCGCTTCAACTGCTGATAAGCTAGTTGCTTCGTTTTCAAAGGTGCCTTCATATTCATCATAAAGTGGTAATTCAACACCACAATAAGCACTTGCTTGGTCGTATACTGGAGGCACTTTTTGCATACAAGCCCAAATACCACTCCAATGCGGATGATTGTGAATAACAACATGTACGTCAGGTCGCATTGCGTGCAACTGTAAGTGCAAACCTATCGCTGGGGTCACATTCCAATCACTATCAAGCACATTCCCCTTTGGGTCTAGCGTAACGATATCGCTGGCGGTTAACTCCCCCCAAGCGAGCTCCCATGGATTAGTTAAAATATTACCGTTTTCTAATCGGTAAGTAATATGCCCTGCAATATGCTCATCCCATCCTTCACGAATAAGCATGCGACACATAAGCGCAACTTGCGCTTTTTCGCTTAACTCTGGTAATAATTCTTTGCGACCCGGACGAGTTGCAAAGCGCTCTAGCATTGATTGATTAAGGCCATCATATTTTTTCATTATTATTATACCTTCCTGTTGCTGTGCAAAATAAACATGTTAAATCATGGTTAAAATAATAGGTCTGAGTGGTTAATAAAGCTTGTCTCATTGCGCCAAGTTGTTATCCGATCTGGCCATTAACTAGCGATTAGCGCACCGCAAATAACGCATGGCGAAAAGCACTTGGCGACAACCCAGTCCATTTTTTAAAAGCGCGATGAAACCCCGAACTATCGGCATACCCAAGTTGCTGACCAATGCGAGTGATTGATAACGTAGGATCGCTCAAATGTCGCCGCGCATGTATCTCTCGTACTTGATCGATTAATTGTTGATAGCGCCAACCTTGCGCCAATAACTTACGGCTCAAGGTACGGCAACTACAATGCAGCTTTAGTGCTGCATCGTGCAGCGATGGAGGACTGGCAGGATCTTCAACAATAATTTGCGACAAGCGCCATGCTATGTCGCCATGATTTCGAGTAATGCTTTTTTCTTCGCACAGTTTTTTATAAAAGTTGACACTCTCAGGGCTCGACTGCGGGAGTGGTTGATCCAAAATCGCAGCATCAAAAAATAGCTGGGTTACTGGGGCATCAAATTCGACGGGGCAATTAAAAATGGCTTGGTAACGCTCAGCATGTACTGGCGCCGGATAATTACAACGTAGTTTAGTAATAGGCAATGCTTGACCAAGCACCCAACGACAAGTCGTGACTATATTGGCAAGTAAATCTTCTATTGCTAATACACGCAATTCACCCAGCTCAGTTTTAGCGTCAATTTGATAACAGCCTTCGGCTTGAATTTCACTAAAGGAGGTCACTACTAAATTACCAGAAAAGCGGCCTGAGTAATTTTGATATTTAAGCCCAATATGGCTGGCATCGCGCAGCGTCGCGCTGCTCATCATTAAATATGCAAGTTGGTCGTGGGTAGCAATAGAGCGTTTTAAACCTAATATGAGTCCAAGATCGCTGCCCTCATAACACTGCTGTGCATCAGTTAGTAAACCTCGATGCTGTTTAGCATTAATGAGCACATTAGGTTTGTGGAGCTCACTGCGACTGATACCATTGTTGGCAGCAATGGTGTTGGTATCCATTCCCAAGCTAGATAAAAAATCCAGCAACCAAATAATATAACGCGTATCAGTATTGACCATGTTACCCCTCGTTTGTGTAATTAAATCCAACCTTTTATCAATAACCGTTATTCTTAAATTGCACTCTTATATTAAGCAATTTAATACTATTATTTGTAACATAACCGCTAGCTGTTTAAGTGTTATGCTTTAGTCGTGCTTAACCAAAACATTTAGACAAACGAGTAACGGCTAATGGTATCTACCACGCAGGCTGGCCTTTGTTGCTCTGCCACTTCAATGGTTACTCGCGTGATCACTTGCACACTGCCTTTAACTTCTTCCACACTAATTATTTGTCCTGTGCCGCGTACTTTACTGCCCGCTTTAACCACATTAGGAAAGCGTACTTTATCGCAGCCGTAATTAACTCCCATGCTTATATTTTGCACATCTACCAACTGTGGTAAAAAATAATTGACCAAAGATAAGGTTAAATAACCATGTGCAATACATGCACCAAATGGGCCTTCTGCAGCTTTAATGGGATCGACATGGATCCATTGATGATCTCCCGTTGCCTCGGCAAACATATCAATACGGCTTTGCTCTACTGCAATCCAGTCGCTTACGCCTAAATCAAGTCCGGTTGAAGCAAGTAATTGCGTTTTGCTAGTAATTATTTTATTTGCCATTTTGCCTCCCTAAGCACGCTGTGAACTAACAGACACAACTTCGCCCGTCATGTAAGACGAGTAATCGCTGGCTAAAAACATCATCACGTTGGCGATTTCCCATACTTCGGCAGCACGACCAAAGGCTTCTTTTGAGGCTAATTGCTCAAGTACGTCGGCACTTGAGGCTTTTTTAAGAAATTCATGTAAAGCGATTGATGGCGATACCGCGTTAATTCGCACTCCATGCTCAGCAGCTTCTAATGCCGAGCAGCGAGTAAATGCCATAACACCGGCTTTAGCAGCGGCGTAATGTGCTTGCTCTTTTTGTGCTCGCCAACCCAATACTGAGGCATTATTAATGATTACACCTGCCTTGCGTTGTTGCATAAATGGCAGCATTGCACGGGTCATACGAAATGTACCGGTAAGAGTAATGTCCATCACCTTACTCCACTGCTCGTCGCTCATATCTACTACAGCGGTTTGACCACCTAGTCCTGCATTATTAATAAGCACATCAACACCTGCGAGTTTATCCTCTGCTGCATTGATCAATACCTGAACCTGTTCTTCTTGGCTTACGTCGCACAATTGGCCAAATACCTGTTGCAAACCTGTTTGCGCTTTTATATTAGCTACAGCTTCATCTAAACGACGTGGATGAATGTCAGATATCATTAATGCCCGGCACCCTTCTTCGGCTGCACGTAATGCGGCTGAAAAGCCAATGCCCGCGCCTGCGGCGGCCGTTACTAAAACCGATTTCCCGCGTAACAGGTTATGCCCTTCTACGTACTTAGGTGCTGTCGTCATTCTTATCTCCGATGTCGTGCTTATTAATTTAGCACCCAGCATAAGGCTGACGCTGAGCAACTATCATCGTCAATCTGGACTAACCCGATAACTATTAGCAATATAAGAATGAAATTGTGGTGTGATACAACAAGCAGCATACTGAGGACTTAAATTAGATAACTAATTAAGGAGATAATTTTAGTGCTTATAGCAAAAAACCTATGCTAGGTTTGATAAAAACTCAGCATAGGTTTTGTTTTAATAGAGTATTAGCGCAAGCTCGCTAGCATGGGCTTGGTTAAACCATGCCGATACTCCTAAAATTATAATAGATATAACCACTAAACTTAATTTAACGCCGCCCTGATTAGACTTCATAGTATTCTCGATATTATTTTTATTAGTAAGAATAAGTTTCATACAATAATAAAAATTACACCTGTTAACAAGATGTTTATCAAATCATTTTCTTTGTGGCTAATAGCCTTTGGTTCTATCAACCCGGTTTTTAAGTGGTGTGCCATTAGTTAAGCATTGAATACTCACTTCAATTTGTTCAATAACGCAGTTAACATCTGATAATGCAGCGCAATGTGGTGTTATGGTTATTTTAGGATGCAGCCAATATGGATGCTCACTTGGCAATGGCTCTTGATCGAACGCATCAAGCGTGGCGGCGCGTAAACTGTCACTATTAAGTGCCTGTAATAAATCAGCTTCTATTACGTGCTGGCCGCGTGCCGCATTTACTAATACTGCATGGGCGGGTAATTTAGCCAATAAATCTTTGTTAATAATTCCGGCCGTGTTTTCGGTCAGCGGTAATAAGCACACTAAATAATCTGTATTAGGCAGCATTTCGTTTAGCCCATGTTCTCCATAATACATGGTCACGTTATTCACGTCTTTATGGCTTTGTGCCCACGCGCTCACGCTAAAGCCATTATCAACGAGTCTTTGCGCACAAGCTCTGCCTAATTGACCAAAGCCTAAAATAGCCACTTTGTTGTGACTTAATACCCGATTTGGTTTCCATTGCGTTGCGGCTTGTTTTTGATAATATTCTTTTAATTGTAGTTTTTGCGCCAATACGTGAGTAAGTACATACTCGGCCATATCTATTTCTAATTGGGAGTCAACAATACGCACTACTTCAACATGCTCTGGCAGCAAATCTAAATTAATGCTATCAACCCCAGCACCAAACGACGACACCACTTTTAAATTAGGTAATTGTGCCCATAGTTCTTTTGGTGCATACCAGGCTAATACAAACTCAACTTTACTGAAATCTTCACACTGTGAATATTGCTCAATGTGTATATCAGGTAAGCGTGCTTGTAACTGCGACACCAGCTTAGAATTATCACGATCCCCTATAGCAACCAAAACAGACATAGTTATTCCTTATAAAGTTAATTATACGGCAGCAAAACCCACCGCAATGTTTAGTGACTGCCTTCTTCGATGAAAGCTTCTTGGCTAATTTTAGCTATGTCTTTGTCTTCTTTGGTTAAAATAGTTTTTTGCCACGAACCTTGAGCAAACCACGCATAGGTAATAAGCGCAATAACTACGTTGGTAATGGCAAATGAATACCAAATACCGTGATCTCCTAATTGCGTATGTTTAGATAAAATATACGCCGCAGGAAACTGTACAACCCCCTGTGATAACAGGGCAACTAACATAGCATTAAGCATATTGCCTGATGCCCTAAAAGCAGCCACGACACAAAGTTGTACACCAATTCCCCCCCAAGTTAAACACATTATGCGAATAAATTTTGCGCCTTTAGCGATTACAGCCCCATCATCGGGAATAAAAAATGCAACTAAATGCTCGGCAAAATAATAGGCTACCCCTCCCACAAACGACAGGCCTAGTAAGCCCCATAAACTAGCAAGCTGAGTTATTTGCGCAGCGCGTTTGGGGTTTCCTGCGCCCATATTTTGCCCCACTAATGTAGACACAGCCATCGACAAACCCATTGCTGGGATCATCACCATTTGTAAAACATTGGAGCCAACACCGTAAGATGCAATCGTTTGCGTGCCAAAACTTGCCACTAAAAAAGACATGATAATTAAACCAAAAGCACGAGCCGACAATTCAATTGAACCCGGAGCGCCTAAAAAGAAGGCTTGTTTTATATATTGCCAATCGGGGTAAAAGCTTTTTAGCTGTAATTGAATACCATGACGGCCGCGTAAAAATATAATTACCCCAGCAAGTGCAGCTAAGCTCTGCGTTACTAAAGTTGCCAGTGCAGCTCCCATTACCCCTAAGCCTTGAAAACTGCCATAGCCAAAAATAAATAACGGATCGAGTACAAAATTAAGCAACACGGTCACGCTCACAATAATTAGCGGTACTTTTGTTTGGCCAATACCACGCATTAACGATTGGAACATGGCATAAATAAATACAAAAATAACCCCAATAAACGATACATGCATAAACTTAAGTGCATCGCCATAAACAGCGTCTTCTACCCCTAAAAGGGTTAAAAAATAAGGCGATAGCATATAACCTATGCCCCCCAGCACTATGGCTGTTAGCGTCACCATTAACATAGTTTGCGCGGCAACATGATTTACTTTGTCTTGCTGCCCTGCTCCCATATATTGTGCCGATAAAATAGCCCCCGCCATCGCCAAACCTGCACCTATGGCAATGACTAAAAAAGTAACAGGCATACTAATAGACACAGCAGCAACTTGCGCAGCCCCTAAACGCCCCACCCAAAAAGCGTCAGTGAGTTGATACGCCGACTGTAAAACATTGATTAAAATTATAGGAATACCTAACTTAAGCAGCGCTTTAGAAATTGAACCATGAAGAAACAGCTGCTGGGTAGCGTTCATTTAACCTGCTTAATATTGAAAAGGAGACATAAAGATAAGTTTAACAAACTTGGCTGATTTTATTCTGAATATTACCTAAATAAGTCAATAGCTTTTGTTATGTACTGTGGAGAAACTTAATCTAAATCAATAAATGATTTTGCTAACTTCAAACATTTCTGAAACCTTGATCTAAAACAAGTTATTGTTTGTGTTAATGAATAATAATAGCGGCAATCACAAAGTAGTTCTTGGAGAACAACATGAAAACTAAATTAAGCATTGCATTACTCACCTCTTTATTAGCACTCTCTCCTGCTGCACACGCTAACTTTAGCGTAAACGTGGGTGCTATAAACGTAAACCCTGATAGTACTAGCTCACCAATTAACGAAAATTCTGCCCTAGGACTTAATCCGGGTTCAGATACTCAGTTAGGTATTACTGTTGATTATGCTTTTAATGAGCAATGGGTGTTAGAGTTAATTGCAGCTACACCGTTTTCACATGATATAAATGGCGCGGGTGGTTTAGCGGGCAATAAAATAGCTAACATTAAGCATTTACCTCCTTCGTTAGTAGCGCAATATCACTTTTTAGATTCAAGCTACGCGTTTCGCCCTTTTGTTGGTGTAGGTGTTAACTATACAACTTTCTTTGATGAGCAACCTTCTCAAGCACTAAAAACAGTACTTGGAACAGATGATGTAGAAGTTAAACTTGATGATTCGTTTGGCTTTGTAGCGCAAGTGGGTGCTAACTATAAAATAGATGAAAAATGGGGCCTACACGCTATGGTTTCAATTATGGATATTGAAACTGATGCAACTGTCTATGCCGATGGCGCTCAAGCATTAACGTCAACTGTTAAAATTGACCCAATTGTGGCGATGTTTGGGGTTAAATACAGCTTTTAATAGTAATAAGCATGTGTGTTAAAAAGGCCGTAAGGCCTTTTTTTTTCAACTATTGATTATTACTCATAACTAACCAGAGCTCAGGTTAACTATTATTATCGTGGTAAATTAGTTACTTTTTTCTGCTCTAACATTTCTTTCCAGTGCATTACTTCACTTGGTAAAATAGGGGCTACACCTTTAAAGTCAGCTACTTCCAGCATTTCTTCAATGCTAATTATGCCCTTTTTACTTTTAAATACGCCGCGCACATAAGCAATTGCGTGTAAGCCACGCTGAGAGTGAAATTTTTGCTCTATATAAAAGTACTTATGATCCCAGCCCACTAAACGGGTGCTAATTGTATAACGCTGCATAGGTTTTATATCGCGAATATAAGTAATAGCAGTCGCGTTTACAATTGGAAACCAACGACGTTTTAATATGTGCTTTAATAAACCCACCCGCTCTGTCATCCAAGTGCGCGATAAATCCATCATAGCCAAGTAACGTGAATTAGTTAAATGTAAGTTTATATCGCAATCTGTAGGTAGGGCTTTGTAATCAATATCTACCGTATCAAGTAAGTGTTGATAGTCATGGTTACGTTTAATTTTAAAAAACAATAAAATAAGTCGAATGTATAAGTTCACGGCAGAGGTCTTACCAGTTAAAGTTAAATTAAGTGTATCACACGCGTTTAGCCAAAGTTTACTTTATTAAAGTAAATAACTATAAGCTACCCGCGCACGTTTAAGCTTATAGTTATTACTTTGCGTTACTAAACTTTTACTGTTTTACGATTAATACCATAATCACGTAACTTGTTTGCCACCGCGGTGTGGCTTAAACCAAGGCGCTTTGCTAGTTGGCGTGAGCTAGGATAAGCAGGATATAGCTTACGTAATAACGTAGCCTCAAAGCGTTTAACTGCTTGATCGAGTGAGCCTTCAAAATCTGATTCTAAATACCCTAAATCATGGGTAAATGTAGGGAGCTGTAAATGCTCAACGCGTAATTCACTGTCATCTAACAAAGACACAGCACGGTAAATTGCGTTTTCTAATTGACGCACATTACCCGGCCACGGATAATCTTGTAAAAAGCTTAAACACTCTTGTGATAACAACGGCACGTCATGACCATTTTGCTGTGCGTACTTTTGAATAAAGTGCTCAGCAAGCGGCCCCACATCGGCTTTGCGATCTCTCAGTGGTGCTATTTCTAGCGTTAAAACGTTAATACGGTAATATAAGTCTTCCCTAAAAACCCCCTCTTGTACCATAGCAGGTAAGTCTTTTTGAGTGGCAGCAACAATACGTACATTAACTTTTACTTCGTTTTCATCGCCTACTTTTCTAAATGTGCCATCTTGTAAAAAGCGCAGTAACTTGGTTTGTAATTGAGTAGACATTTCGCCCACTTCATCCAAAAATACAGTACCGCCATCGGCTTGTTCAAGTACGCCACGTTTTGGCGCGGCGTTTTCTTCGTAACCGGCATAACCAAATAATTCAGATTCGGCCACATCATCGGGTAGCGAAGCACACGACAAAGCAATAAAAGGCTTAACAGAGCGATTAGAAGCGTAATGACATGCACGTGCGAGCAACTCTTTACCAGTACCGGTTTCGCCAGTAATTAAAATAGGCGCTTCTAACTGCGCCATTTTACGTGCTTCACGCACTACTCGGCGCATTGCAGTGCTAAAGTTATGAATAGTAGCAAAGCTCTCTTGTCCATAGCGTCTAAAAGCACTTACTTGTTGGCCTAAGCGACTTTGCGATTTAATATTTATTACCGCCCCGGCTAACACATCGCCTTCGTTACTTTGCGGAACAGCAATGGGTAAAATATCCGCAATAAAATCTTCACCTGCCACTTCTACGCGCGTAGTTTGGCCAAGTACTTCTTTACCCTCAAGCCAGCGAGTAAAATTAAAACCTTTAAGTAAGTTATTAATATTGGCACCAATAACTTCTTTTTCTGTTAGTTGTAAATCTTTGCACGCTGCGTCATTACATAAACGCACCCAACCTTTGGCATCTATTGAAATAACGCCATCGGGTAGTGCTCTTAGTAGTGTATTTAATTCGTTATGTTCACGCTCTGAGGGTAAAAATGCCGTGGTGCGTACATCATGCACACCATCAATTAAGCGAATTGATGGCATGATTTTTTGAAACTGCTCAAATTCTATTTCAGGAAAGCTAACATACATACGACAATTAACTGAGTCGACTTCAATCCCTTTTAAATCAACATTATAGTTAACTAAAATATTAAGGATTTCTTGAGCAATACCAACTCGATCCGCACAATGAATATCTAAACGCATACAGCCTCAAATAAGGGGAAACTATTTGCGCTGAATAATACGCTAACTCTGATCAGCTGGATAGTTTAATGTAAACAAATTTGGACATATATGCATTTTTTTTGCTTGAGCTAAATATAAAAAAATAACTCACCCTCGGGGATATAAAGTCCACTCACCGCCATCTAATTGAATATATGGACGTTTATTAACATACATCATTATTGTTCCGGCATTTTCTGCTACTTTTTGCGAAGTGGGTAACTGGCTCACTAATTCTGCCATATTATTACTTTTCCCTGCAAAGTAATTACTCTTCATCACCTTAGTTATCAGCTCAGATAGAGCAAAGTAGCTGCTTGTATTTGCCACTGTTATTTGCGACATACGAGGCAAGTCAGGACCTATAAACTTAATTGCCGCTGGCACTGTTACTATTGAAGGGCTTGGTATTTCGCGCAGCCCTGCAAATTGTACTTTGTCGCCTTGCAGTGCAGCGCCATGCTCTGGCACTAACATTAGCATCACGTTGCGGCCGCGTTTTTCTAAGTTTTTAATAAACTGATTAATATCTGAAAATAAATTTTGTTGTCTAACAGGATAACTTTCATCACTATTCATGCGCCTGCTATTAGCCAATTGATTGCCATCGTGCAAGCTAATCGTATTGTAATACATAGCGCAAGGTGCGCAGCTATCGCCTTGCTCTTCAAGCCAACTATTGAGCACTGCCTCGTCTGAATAAATAGGTTTACTGTCAAAGCTATACTGCGCAACAGGTAATGATGTGGTATCAAATAGTGGGCTATTTAGCTTACCTTGTTTTTTCACCAAATCTTTAAACCCATCAAAATGGCCATCATGATTCATAACTAAATGACTGTCGTATCCTAGTTTTTCTAGGTTATTAAATAAGTGACATTGCTCTGGCGCATCATCAAATAGTGCTGGTTGGCTTGTTTGCCCACAACTTGCCCGTAGTAACCTAATAGCGGCAGGACCACTGTAGGACGTAGCTGAATTAAAATCAGAAAAAACAATATCAAAATCACTATAAATATCATCTAAACTAACACCTATAGCGTTTAAGTCTGCAATAGCTAGGGAGCATATATTTAAAACAACAACGTCAAATTGCGTGCCGTTATACTCATCTGGAAAGTAGCTAACTAATTGGCTCTGCTGCTTATAAAAATCATTTAATTGCTGATCTGCTGAATCTAGCTTTTGGGTAACTACAGCAGTATTACTAAACTCTTGCTCTTGATTAGGCGCATTTTTCACCGACACTGCCATATCATTTGGCTTTAACGCCCCCTGGTAACCTATAAAAATTAATCCAGCTATTGTTACTGTAGTAAAGCGGATCCACTGCGAGGTATACCAAAAACAAATAACAATAATAAATAAGCCCAACAGCATATCGTAATTAACTATGCGGCCAAACAACTCAACAAAATAACCTAAACTAAAATCTTGAATATTTCCCGCTTGTTTGGTTAATCTATCAATTGGAGGTAACCATGAATCTTTATAAAGCAATACAATCGCAAACACCGCGCCAATAAAGTGCTTTAGCTTATCTACTTGTGAATTACTAAAGGTAAGTGCAAATAAGGCAGCTAAAGCAGCATTACTTAAAAAATCAAATTTTATGGCACCATAATAAAAAAGTACAAACTTTACTAAAAAATAGAGATTCCAAATACCTAAACCCGATAATTTCACGGTTTGTCCTTTTCATTTTTTTTAAACATGTACGGCTCTAAAACTTGGTGTTTAAAAGTGAGCTGTAGATAGTATGTTTTTAATTTAGATAATATAAACGAACCCGCTAGGCACAATATACCACCGAGCAACATTGCCAATAAGGTCGTAATAATAAATTGATTCATACTCATAATTTATATCCTTAGCTTCATTACAATAGGCGTTGCATCTGCGCGCTCTGTAATAACAAGTTCGGGGCTGTCTATATCAATAGCTGAATTATTAATAAAACTTGGGGCAAACTCATAACTGTTGTTTTCAGTTAATTGTTTAGAGTAATCAATTACATTTTTGTCTTTATAATAACGCCTAAGTTGCTTACATTCTTGTTGAATATAAAAATGCTCCGACATCAAATTTTGCTGTACAAAAAAGTCACTGATTTCTAACTTAAATAAATGTTTAATCGCATTATCTACATCATTTTCTCTACACGCGTGTAAATATAAATAAATTGTATTTTCAGCCACACTTAACACATCCCCTTCGCGCTTTATGTGAAATAAATGCAGCGGATGTATAGGGTCTATTCTTGGTAATAGCTCTAATTTGACTAACACACCACTCACTCCTAAATTAACCGCGGAGTTGCTGTGTATTTCAACCTGGCGAGTAAATTCTATAAAAGGTAAATACCCCTTCGAAAAAGTATTTTCTGTGTACTGCAGTACATGCTCAACAGAAGGCGGTAAGGGTCTGGAGAATTGAAAACCTTGAATTGACTGAATTTGCGATAATAATCGTGACGGCTCAGAAAAACTATATAAAATAAGGTTTACTCCAAGAGTTAAAAATAAACACTCATCTTGATGACGAATAATACCATCAACATTTTGAATTACTAACTTTAGCCAACGACCACAGTGTTTTCTTAATTCAAAACAATGTGTTGCTAGTTGTTTTAGATCAGTATATCGGGTTACCGAAAAAACAAGCGTAGCAGCTTCTATTCTAGGGCCTTTTTTATATAGGTCTTTATTATCATCCACAATGCGATAATGTGCTGGCAACTTAGTCCCCTCAGGAACTGCATTTTGTACAAGCCACACATCGTCTTCATCAAAAAAGTTCTTACTACCGGGCTTTTCTACTTCGTTACCTATAGCTTGCTTTGCTATTAATTTATTGTGTTTAAAAACCAACTGATATTGCTCGTTAGCTAATATACCTGTGCTATGGCGCCAGTAATCATAGTCGATGGTACGTATTGCAGCATCATTATCAATAAAAACACTGCCATCGAATAATTTATTTAAACGCCTGATTAAAAAGCGATACTTAACAACTTCAGGGCCAGACACTAATAATAATAAAGTTGCATTAGTACGCTTAGCAAACTTCGTAAAGTACTCCATCAGCTGTTCAACTTCTGGCTCTTTTATAGACTCTAATTGCATCGTACTTAAATGAATAAACACTAAGGATTCGGTTATTTCTGAGTAAATACTTAGTTCACTGAGCATTTTTTTTACTAACTCTTTAATACCAAAATCTTTATTTTGTGCGCTAAATGAAAATGAATGCACCTGGTTATTTTCATAAGCTGTAATTAAATTAGTTGAGGAAGGAAGCTCAAAAAAAGATTCAATCTGCGCAGATGCAATAAATATATTGCCTGCGCAACTTTCGTTAACTATTTGTAACGAAAATTCGATAACTATATTGTCTTGAGGCGCTAAAACAGCATAGCTTGAGGCCGTTTGTAGCTCTTTGGCAAAAGGCTCTAATCCCGATATATTAAGCTGATGCAATTAAAAACCCTTATTTTAAAATACTTTTTCACTAGTTTTAAGCG
Organism: Pseudoalteromonas sp. K222D; assembly: GCF_017653575.1. NCBI lineage: Bacteria > Pseudomonadati > Pseudomonadota > Gammaproteobacteria > Alteromonadales > Pseudoalteromonadaceae > Pseudoalteromonas > Pseudoalteromonas sp. K222D. The sequence goes on along the minus strand of NZ_JAGGDL010000005.1, from coordinate 64,283 downwards.
CTATTCTATATATAATAGCTAAATAAAGTCCACTTTAAAAAATAAAGTCTATTAACAAAGCAGTATAACTATCAATGAGAAGTTTAGCTTTTAAAGAGTCAAAAACGTTAACATCAAATGACATTAAAAACTTATCGCATCGTTTTGGCGGCCAAAGTGACGATTATGTCGAAATCGTTAATCAACAACAAAATATAAAAACAATAAATAAGTATCCTTTATTAAAGGAAATAGACAGTGCAGTTAATGCCACAAAATAAATAGGTAGCTTAATAAAGTGCAAAGAGTTTTTATAAAAGGGATAAAAGGCGGTACAGGAGGCACATCTATTGTAGCCAACCTCGCATGCGCTCTTAAAAAATCAGATGTTGATGTTATTGCTATCGACTTAGACGCAAAAAGTGATTTAAGCTTACATTTTGGTTTACCTTGGACACAAACTCTTGGTTGGAGTAACGCTGAAACATTTAATGATGCGCTATCAATGTTTCAACAAGATAGTAATGGCATTATATTTCTGCCCTTTGGCGATAATTCAGCCACAGCAAATGATGTTATAGATACAGTAAATAATTGTCAGCAATTAGACCTTGCTCCTGGCACATGGATGCTATACGACTGCCCTTCACATATAGATATTACGCATTACAGTTTAAATCACGACGATATTTTTGTTGAGTTAGTAAACTGTGATGCAACTTGCCACAGCTTAATTCACAAGCGCTTACTAGCACTTAAAAAGTCTAAGAATAACTGGAAACACTACTTTTTAGTCAATAAATACAATTCAGCTTCATTACTTGAGTTTGATTTATTTGCCTTGTGGCAAACAACACTGCCGCTAATAGCCCCTTTCTTTATTAACCATGATGAAGTTGTTAAAGAGGCGACTGCTTATCGTAATGTTGCATTTAATTGCGCCCCCTATAGTGTAGCAAATGACGACATTGAAACACTTGCTGGCTGGTTGGTCAGCAAGGCAGCGTTATAGTTATGAGTACCTTAAATAGACGCCCATTAGATCGTACTTTATATTTATTTTTGCGCCTTTTATTTACAGAAAAGCTAGCTCGCTTCGTGATGTTTAAATTTCATAGTTATTTTAATCAACACAAAATGAATGTAGTAGAAGCGTTTTTATTTCCTTTTATAACGCTTATTAGCTCATTATTTATAAAGTTTAATCCTCATAAATTAACTACTCATAACTCTTTGCGTACATATTACCCGCAGTTAAAGTTACCTTATCGTAGCTTTATTTACTCAAATAGCCTGCGCTTTGTATTACAAAGTTTATTTTTATTGTTTTTTAAATATGAGCCTAAAAATAGCGCTGTAAAAGAGCCTATTACTCATTATTTTTACTCGTCAGTAAACTATACATTTAGACAACTACGCTGGATTGACTTAAAGCTAGGGAAGTTACTAAAAAGTTTATTATCTAAAAGCACTAAAAAAACAAAAAAAAGTGCTTTTAAAACAATGGCAGATGCGAGTATCTGGCAAAATAAGCTTATAAAATATATTGCTCTTACATTTATATTATTTTTAATGGCTATTTTTATCACTATTCCGTTTAGCTTAGAGGCTCAAGCTGTATTTATTAGTTTTATTTTATTGGTAGCCTATTCACTAAGACGAGTAAAAGGGCAAATGGCGACTATTATCATGATCACATTATCAGTCACTACCTCCTCGCGCTATTTATGGTGGCGGTACACTGAAACACTAAATTGGGATGATCCTCTCGCTTTATTCCTAGGTTTGGGCTTATTGCTTGCTGAAACCTATGCTTGGCTAGTACTAATTCTTGGTTTTTTCCAAACTATTAACCCGCTTGAGCGTAAACCTATTGCCATGCCTAAAAATACCGACCTGTGGCCAACCGTAGACGTTTATATTCCAACCTATAATGAACCTCTGAGCGTAGTGAAACCTACTACACTCGCGGCGATGAGCATTGATTGGCCCGCAGATAAGCTTAATGTATACATATTAGATGATGGCAAACGCCCTGAGTTTGCTCAATTTGCTGAACAAGTTGGCGTAGGCTATTTAACTCGCCCTGATAATAATCATGCCAAAGCGGGTAATATGAATAGTGCGATGCGCTATACAGATGGCGAATACATTGCTATTTTTGATTGCGACCACGTTCCTGCTCGATCATTTCTACAAATGACCATGGGGCAGTTTTTAAAAGATAGTAAGGTATGCTTAGTGCAAACCCCGCATCACTTTTTTTCAGCCGATCCCTTTGAAAGAAATTTAAATAACCACAGTCAAGTCCCTAACGAAAACATGCTGTTTTATGGCCTAATTCAAGATGGAAATGATATGTGGGACGCTACCTTCTTTTGTGGCTCGTGTGCGGTATTAAAACGCCAAGCACTTGATGATATAGGCGGCTTTGCGTTTGAAACCGTAACTGAAGACGCGCACACCGCACTAAGAATGCAGCGCGCAGGTTATAAAACAGCTTATATTAATATTCCACAAGCCGCGGGATTAGCCACCGACAGTTTATCGGCTCATATTGGCCAACGAATTCGTTGGGCGCGTGGTATGGCGCAAATATTTCGTCTTGATAACCCACTATTAGGCAAAGGGTTAAACCTGCCACAACGACTGTGCTATATAAATGCCATGCTACACTTTTTATCTGGGGTTCCTCGCATTGTATTTTTAACCGCTCCTTTAGCACTCATCTATTTCAACGCTTATATTATTTACGCACCATTTTTAGCCATATTTATTTATGTTGTACCCACACTCATTCAAGTAAAAGCGACTAACTCACGTATTCAAGGTAAATACAGGTACTCATTTTGGGGTGAAGTTTACGAAACAGTACTGGCTTGGTATATATTAAAACCCACCACTGTTGCTTTATTTAACCCAAATAAAGGCAAGTTTAATGTAACTGAAAAAGGGGGACTTAATAATAAAGAGCATTATGATTGGGGTATTTCTAAACCCTATATGGTATTACTCGCGATTAACTTATTAGGCATTATTGTGGGTACTTTAAGAGCCTTTTTTGGTGAGCCAAATCAAATTGGAGTGCTAATTATTAGTATGGCATGGGCCACCTATAATATTATTATTTTAGGTGCTGCCGTCGCGGTAGCAGCTGAAGCTCGTCAAGTAAGAAACTCACACCGCGTAAAAGCAAACTTTCCGGCGGGTATTCGTTTAGCGAATGGACATACTTTAAAAGTTAAAATTACCGACTACTCTGATAACGGAGTAGGTATTGAAACCGAGCATGCGCATTTATGCAGGGTTAACGATAAAATAGAGCTATTAATGAGCAGAGGTAATAAGCAGTTTTCGTTTACTACCTATGTAACTAATACTCGGGAGAAGCAATTTGGTCTTACACTCAAAGATCTCAGTATAGAAAAGCAACTGGCGTTTATTCAGTGTACTTTTTCAAGAGCTGATGCTTGGTTAGATTGGCAAAACAATTTTAAACATGATCGCCCATCTTATAGCTTTAAAGAAGTTAAAAAAACAAGTTTGCGAGGGTTTACTAATATATTGTTTCACGCACCAAGACAACTTCAACCTATTATTAAGTTTATGACTAATTTAGTTATTTACGTAAATTCATTCATTCCCAAAAAACCGATAGTGCAGAATAATTATGATTAAAAAGTTGCTTAATACACTCACCCTACTTCTGTTTACTAGTACGGCGTGGCACGTTATTGCTATCGAACCTATGCCAAATAAATCACTTTTTGCAAATGGTTACCCCGAAAGTGCAGCCGTATCGGGCTTAAAACTTGATTTTAATGCTTTAGGTTTTACTAACTATAAACTAGATGGAGTAAACAATAATTCTCGCGTCGATTTTACCAACAGTATAGATAAACTAAGCAAAAACTTAATGCTTAATTTTTCTTATACTAACTCGCCATCATTGCTTGCTAATGTTTCACACTTAAAAGTATATTTTAATGAAAACTTAGTCACAGTATTACCTGTTAATAAACAGCTTAGTACCGTTGAAAACTTAATTACGCATAACATTCAACTCAATTCAAAATACATACAAGACTTTAATCAAATTCGTTTTGAGTTAGTGGGCTATTACGACTTGACCTGTCATGATTACCATAATCGCTCTATTTGGGTTGAAATAAGTAAATCAAGCAATATTACTCTTGATCAGACTGAGCTGGCTATTGATAGTCGTTTAGAGTATTTACCTGAACCCTTTTTTGATAGTAAAGATTTTAGTAAATTAAACCTGCCATTTATATTTGCTACAACGCCAAACAAAGAAGCCATTGAAGCTGCCGCCACTTTATCTAGCTGGTTTGGTGCACAAGCCGATTGGCGCGGAGCACAATTTCCGTTATTAAAAAATAAAGCACCTAATGAACATAGCGTGGTGTTTATCACTAACGACTCTAAGCCTGATTTTTTACGTGACTACCCTGATGTTGATAAACCAACAATTGAAATTATTTCTAACCCACTCCATCGCTATAAGAAAATGTTACTTATAGTGGGCAAAGACACTGCTGATTTAAAAACTGCAGTAACGGGTTTAGCATTTGGTCATAAACTGATGACTGGTCGCACCGCTAGTATAGAGGCTATTAATCAGCTCCCGCTAAGAGAAGCATATGATGCTCCTCGCTGGTTAAGAGGCGATCGCCCCGTACATTTTGATGAGTTAATTGACTACCCAAAACAATTACAAGCTCAGGGCTTAAATAATGGCCCGGTAAAATTAAACGTACGCCTTGCACCCGATTTATTTACTTGGCGCGAAAAAGGCATCCCAATTACGCTGCAATATAGAAATACGCCTGAGAGCAGCATGCTTGACTCACGCCTAAACATGCTAATTAATCAAGAGTTTATTAGTGGTTTTTTACTCAGTAAAAATGATTCATTACTAAGTAAAACCAAAACAATTATGCCTTTAATTGGTAATACAGATACCACAAAAAACGCAGAAGATTTTTCCTTAAATGGGATTAACTTAGCAATTAGAAATGAGCTTAACTTTGACTTTCGCTTTGGTGTACTTAAAAAGGGAGAATGCTCTGTTGTACCTGCAGGAGGGGAGTATGGCGTAATAGATGGTAACTCAAATATTGATGTTAGTGGGTTTCATCATTACATTGCCCTACCCGATTTAAATGTATTTGCTAATAGCGGTTTCCCATTTACTAAATATGCCGACTTACATCAAACCTTGGTTATTTTAGATGATAATCCAACACCTGAAGCAATCACTTTACTACTCAATTTAACCGGTCGCTTTGGTGCTATCACAGGCTACCCTGGACACCGTTTAGAAATACAATCAGTCAGTGACGATAATAGTAATTATGATGACAAAGATATTATGATTATTACCGCCGCAAATACAGCGGTGAGTGACATTGATGAGAACGCGCCCACCAGTAAGCTTTTAAAAAATAACCACAGAATTATAAAGCAAGCTTTTTATAATGGCGCCTATGATGCTGATACAACAGTAGATGTACAGGTAAGCTTAGTTAGTAGCGGAGACTTAGCCGTTATTGCAGGGTTTCAATCGCCATTTGACTCTGAGCGTTCAATCGTGTCGTTAACCGCCAGTACTAATAGCGCTTATAAACTACTAGATGCTGCATTTAACGAGTCGCAATGGTTATCGCAAATTAAAGGCAGCGCTGCCGTTATTACTAGCCAAGGTGTAAGCTCTATTAAAGCCGATGATACTTATTTTGTTGGGTATGTACCTGTGTATACTTTAATTTGGTTTCATTTATCTGATCATCCATTTTGGTTAGCTTTTTTATCTATTTTAACCCTGTTACTTATTTCTTTTATAATTTGGCGCTTGCTACAAGCCCTTACCTACAAACGTTTAGCTGAAGGAGATAAATAATGAAATTGTTTATAACTAAAGCATTTATAATGCTGATTTTATTTACTCCTTTGAGCCACGCACAACAATGTGCGCCTTGGCAGCAATGGCAAACGTTTAAAACACACTTTATGAGTGATGATGGTCGGATTATAGATTTAGGCAGCGAGCAAAATATTACCACTTCTGAAGGGCAATCCTATGCGCTATTTTTTGCGCTAATTGCCAATGATAAAACCGCTTTTGATAAAGTATTAAACTGGACTGAAGAGCATTTAGCCGAAGGCGATTTAAGTACTCGCCTACCTGCATGGCTATGGGGAGTTAATAAAAACAACGTAGGTAATATTCTTGACTCAAACCCAGCATCTGACTCTGATTTATGGATTGCTTATAGCTTATCGCAAGCAGCTATACTTTGGGATGACCGCCGTTACCGTATTTTAGCAGCCGTGCTAGCACAGCGTATAATGCGCGAAGAAACAGCGTATATTAAAGGACTTGGTTTATCTTTATTACCCGCACCTAGCGGCTTTGAGTTTGATAACAAGCGCTATAAATTAAATCCAAGCTATTCGCCGCTGTTTATTTATCAGCAATTTAGCAAACTTTATCCTCATTCACCATGGCAAGAGCTGCATGACGGTTCTGCCAACCTAATTCTTGAAACAAGTAAGCAAGGTGTTAGCCCTGATTGGATTATGCTTGATACTAACAAAGGCTTTTACTTTGATAAAAAAGTAACCGACTTGGGAAGCTATAATGCAATTAGAGTCTATTTGTGGGCAAGTATGATGGCAAAGGATGCACCTTACAAAAAGCAATTAGTCGCACAGTTTGCTCCTTTCATTAAAACCATAAATAAGCGTGGTTATGTGCCTTTAAATACCTATGCACAAACGGGGAACTCAGATAAAAGAGGACCTGTTGGCTTTAATGCCGCATTACTGCCTTTACTAGCAACAGCAAATAATGACAATGACGCTGTAACAATGTCGATTCAACAAAAGTTAATGGTTGATAAATCATTTAGCAAATCGCGTTATTACGATAGTGTATTAAATTTATTTGGTAGCAGTACCTTAGATAAACGCTTTGCAATTTTAGCAGACGGGACGCTGCAACCTAACTGGAGCGATGAATGTCGTTAAGGTTTAGCTTAGTTTATGCCTTAGTAGCGTGCTCAACGTTAAGTGCTAAAACAGTCGAGGATATAGACACTCAGTCTGTCGCATGGCTATTAAAGCAGATAAATATTGGCAAAGGGCAAAAAAATAAAAAACTCGTTGAAGATAGCTTACGTAAGCTCGTTGCTATAGCCCCACTGCGCATTGAAACCCAATGTGCTTTAGCACGTAATTACTTTGCTAACGGCGCAACTAATAAAGCAACCTTATTACTAAACCAGCTTGATAATGGCGCAGCAAAACAACACCCATGTATTGAGCAACTTCGAGTTATTGCCCGTATTGAAACAACCGACAAACCATTAGTACAACAAGCAAAATTACTAGCAAGAGCTGGCCAATATGTTCAAGCTCGGCAAATTTATAACACCCTTTTTGATACAGCCTACCCCGAGCTTAGTTATGAGCTTGAACATTTAAACTGGTATGCGCAAGACAGTGCCCAATGGCAAAGTGTTAAAAACGGTTATGAGAAACTACTACAAGGCTATTCTAACATTGCTCTAGTAGAAATAGCTTACGCAAGGCATTTACTCAGACAAAGTCCAAATGACAAAAATGCAATTGATATATTGAGCAAGTATGGTTCTACCTCGTCTTTTAGCAACGAAGTAGAAGAAATTTGGCTTAGTGCATTAGCTAATATGCCAATAGATAGTAAAACAGATAAACAATTTCAGAATTACTTTACTCTTTACCCCTTTAGCAGCAAAGGTGAACTGCAATATCAAGACTTTAAAAAGGATCTAAAAGCCCGCCAAATACTGCTTGCCGATCCGGCTTATCAACTTTGGGTTACGGGTGATGAATTACTTAATAAAAACAAGTTAAATAAAGCCGAGCCTTTACTTTTAAAGGCTTTAATCGGTCGCCCACAAGATGGGGCTATTATGCGAAGTCTCGGTATTCTTTATTTAAGACTCGGTGATAATAAAAAGTCATATCAATTCTTTACTAACGCACAAAAATACACAGCTGACTTTGCTGAACGCGAAACATTACAAGGTTTAGCAAAAACTGCAAAATTTTGGCTTTATATACGCCAAGCTAAAGATGCTATTAACAATAATGAATTTAAAACGGCCGAACTTAAACTCAATTTAGCCCATGTTTTAGAGCAAGATCCTGATACCGTTCTTTATAATAAAGGTTTACTGCAATTTGCTCAGGGCCAATACACACAAGCTGCAATAACGTATCGAACTGTTTTAAAAAATGATCCTCTTAATAATAGTGCCTTGTTAGGCTTACTTGAAATAGCAGAGCTTGAACAAAATGAGCAGGCGTTAACCTCTTTCTATAATGGTTTATCTATTAAGCAAAAAAGGCAAATCCAACAATCTTATTCAATTTCTCTTAGTAGCCAATACCGTGCAAAAGCAACAAGCCTTGCGCAATTTGGAAATTTAGAACAAGCAGAGGACATATTAAAACAAGCTATTGAAGTCGCGCCTGAACAATCTTGGCTGTATTACGATTTAGCATTTATCTACCAACAAAAAGGGCTTACACAAAAAGCCCGTACCTTGTTTAATAATGTGCTTTGGCAATTCCCGTTAAATCCTCAAATGCGTTATAGCCACGCATTGTTTTTACGCTCTATTGATGACTACCAAGGCGCTATAAAAACCTTACAATACATACCTTTTAAATCCAGAGATGAGGGGATCGTTGCGCTAGAACAACAACTTCAACTTAATGAATCATTAACACAAAGTGAGCGTCACCTTGATGCTAAAAACAAAGCGACTGCAATTTATCATTTAAGTAGTTTAGAAGCGCAAAATTTAACGCCTTTAATGCAAGCAAAACTATCGAGTAGTTGGTATAGAATTGATGAAAAAATGCATGCAATAAAACTTATTGATAAAGCATTAATAGCACAGCCTTTGCTTTCTCCATATTGGCATATGCTTTATGGTGAATGGCTTTTAGAGCAAGGCATTGAAGAGAAAACACATAACTGGTTTACAAGTTACACATTGCCAGAGAGCGCAGCTGAAAACGAAATCACTCAATATGTGCAATTACATAATAATTATATAAATCAATATTACAGCGGTAGCGATTTAATCGCTAAGCTAAACCAGCTTGACCAAAAATATAAAAATACGCCGGCAATAACTACCGCTCTTATAAATGCTAACTTAGCACTTGAGCAACGTGAAGCGGCAATTATTTTATATCAGCAAAAAATAAAAAATAAACAAACTCTTGAGCCCCAAGCTTTAATGGCTATTGCCACCGCTTACAGGGAGCTTGGTGATGACTATCAGGCAAAGCAGGTTACGCAACAGGCTATAAATCAAAGCACCTCTCAAGAGGGGTACTTACAACGACAAATAATGGCATCCCTTAATGAGTTTAACTACGCGGGTGATGCGCTGTATCTTGCGAAGCAATTAGTTGATAAATCGCCAAACGATCAAGAGCTTCGGTACTTAGGAGCTCAAGTTGCCGATAAGTTTAACAATGTCGAGCAAGCAAATACCTGGTATCAGCAAACACTGTCGCCTAACCAAGCTCTCAATGATGAACAGCTATACAGCAGCCTAGCGCGTATTAACGACACTGACCCTTGGTATATTAATGGCGCAAAACGTGAGTTAATAAATCAACAAAATAAAAACCAAGCTTATATTGCCATTGGGGTTAATTTTAGTGGCCAAACAAGCACCCAAAGCGAAGCAACGCTGGGAGCTGGCTTAATGCCTATGGAAGCTTATTTTCCGCTTTGGCAAGGCCAAGGGTTTATTAAAGTCGACCCCACAACTATAAGCGCACAAACAACACGATTTGATGAGCAATTTGCAGGTAGCCGCTATGGACAAGGTGCATTGTGTATTTTTACCTGTTCATTAGATGAAGTAAGCCCTGAGGAAAGTGGCGTTGATATTGGTATAGGTTGGCAAAATGAAAACTGGCGTGTTGATATTGGCACTACCCCACTTGGTTTTTTAATTGAAGACATAGTGTGGGGCATAAACTACGCAGACGATTTTGGCGACTTTGGATACAGCCTCGAATTTGAAAAACGCCCTGTTACCAGCTCGGTACTCTCCTATGCTGGTTTAACCGATATAAACTCAGGTAAAGTTTGGGGTGGCGTGCGCTCAACTGGCCTAACCGCCAATTTATCGCACGACTTGGGTGGTAATTGGGGGTTTTGGTCAAGTGCCGACTTTCAATTATATAAAGGTCAAAACGTAAAAGACAATCAACGTTATCGGCTAATGGGTGGCAGTTACTATCGCGTTATTAGTAACCAAGAGCGTGAATTTACCGCTGGTGTCAGTTTATTGCATTGGTCTTATAAGTTTAATTTAAGCGAAGAAACCTATGGTCATGGCGGATATTACAGCCCGCAAAACTATATAGGTATTTCATTACCATTAAGTTATGACGCACGTTGGGGAGATGATTTTGTTTATCGAATTAAAACCGGTATTTCTTACTCACAAACTAAATCGAACGCGATTGACTTTTTTCCAAACGATCCCGACTTACAAGCCCAAGCATTCGTAAGCCAGCTTGAAACAGGCGTCGTTCCTGCTTTTAACGGTGATACTAGCGCCGGTGTTTCGTATAACTTAGAAGGCAGTTTTGAGTACCGAGTAACCCCGCATTGGTTTTTTGGAGGCTACTTAGCAATTGACCGCTCTGACTTTTATGAACCTAACTTTGGACAACTTTATGTACGTTACTATTTCAATCCTGTTTACGGCACATTAGCATTCCCAGGCAAACCTATAATACCTTATGCTGACTTTTAACAAGGTTTGTTGTGTTTAAACCATAAAGCTTAACACTTCCCCTCGCACTAAGGTCTATGTATACTAATGCGCAATTGTAGCTAGGATAAGGGTGTGACTCTTACCTACAGCTTTACTACCTTAACGGCAAACCATTACCTTAGCTGCATTAAACAATACTGATGGTCGAGCATTTAGCGTGTAATACATGGCGCTAAATAGCTAAAGCAAAAATATATAAGGCCATTACAACAATACTTAAAGTTAGGAAGTAAATATGAGTTCAGCTCCAGATAGTGGTTGGTTTGGCCACCCTAAAGGACTTTCAACCTTGTTCTTCACCGAAATGTGGGAACGAATGAGTTATTACGGTATGCGAGCTATGCTCGTATTATTCATGACAGCAAGTTTACAACAAGAAGGCTTAGCCTTCACCGTTGCTTCAGCTGCTGCTATTTACGGTTTGTACACAGGCGCAGTATACTTTTTAGGCTTACCTGGTGGTTGGCTAGCTGATAGATTATTCGGCGGTCAAAAAGCTGTTTGGTATGGCGGTATTATTATTATGTGTGGCCACATTATTTTGGCTATTCCACATGATTACTCATTTTTTATTGGTTTAATTTTTGTAGCAACGGGTACCGGCTTACTAAAACCAAATATCAGCGCTATGGTTGGACAACTATACAGTGATGCTGATGAACGTCGTGATGGCGGGTATGCTATTTACTACATGGGTATTAACTTAGGTTCATTAATTGGTTATTACGTTTGTGGTTACTTTATGGAAAATCTAGGTTGGCACTGGGCGTTTGGTGCTGCAGCTGTTGGTATGGCTATTGGTTTAGTGCAATACAAGCGCTCACTTAAAAACTTACCTGAGCATAGTGCCCTACCAGCTAATCCATTAGGTCCTAAGGGTACTGCTCGCGCATGGGGCAGTATTGCTATATTTATCATTATAGCGGCTGCAATCACTACCGCCGCTATGACTGGCGCTATTATTATTAACCCAACGGTAGTTGCAGGTTATACTGCGATTGCATTCACTATTATTTTCTTTGTTTATTTTGGTCTTATCTACTTTAAAGGTAAGTTAACCGATGCTGAGAAACAAAGAATGTGGGCACTGTTTTTAGTATGTATAGCTTCTGCCTGTTTTTGGTCTGGCTTTGAGCAAGCAGGTTCATCATTAAACTTATTTGCACGTGATTATACTGACCGTCTTATTGGTACTTTTGAAATCCCTACAACTTGGTTTCAGTCATTAAACTCGCTGTTTATTATTGCGCTATCACCATTTTTTGCAGCGCTTTGGATTAATATGTCAAAGCGTCTTGTTTCACCATCTTATAGTGCAAAATGTGCTGTTGGTTTAATTATAATGGCAACAGGTTTCTTAGTTATGTTTATGGCAGCGCATTATGCGGCTGAAGGCCTAAAAGTAGCACCTTACTGGCTTGTTACTACCTACTTTTTACACACTGTGGGTGAGCTTTGTTTGAGCCCTGTGGCATTAAGTGCTGTAAGTAAGTTATCGCCTCGTCGCTACACAGGCCAAATGATGGGCGTATTTGTATTAACTTATTCTATCGGTAATATCATTGCAGGATTACTTGCTGGTAACTTCGATCCAAATAATGTTGATGAAATACCTAACTTATACCTACAAATAGCATTATTTAGTATTGGTGTTGGTGTTATTTTAGTACTAATGACCTTTAAATCTAAAGTGTGGGAAAGACAGGGACTAAGCGAGGAAGCCTAGTAGTTAAGGTATTTAATTAAAATATTTGTTAATTAAATACCTATTACCCAACTTTTAATTACTTCCCCATAGCAGTATGGGGAAGTTTCCTCTTGGTAATCTTTTATTGCTTAGTTGTTAACTGATATTATTTAGCCAATTGATTACTGATTAGATTTTTAGGGATAGCGGGTAGATGCAATTGTTCACTTTGTATAAAGTAATTTTAGTTGTTTTTTTCATTGGTTTTTTATCTGCTTGTGGTGGCGCTGGCGATCAAGTCACTCCTAATCCTAATAACCCTTCCACTCCCCAAGCTAACGTATTACTTATTACTGGTGCAGGCTTATCTGCCACTATTAACGATAACTTTAAAATTGAAATTCCTGCCAATAGTGTTAACTCTGATACTGAGCTCACTTATATTAGTATTGAGCAAGACGAAACGCCACAAACGCAAAATATTATTTCTAATCTACATAGCTTAACTCCCGCAGGGCTTTCACTAAGTAATCCTTTTACAATTTCCTTAAAAATCCCTGACGATTACGCATTAGGCGGCCAACTTTATATTGCCCGTTTAAACGCTACAACTTGGGAAACTATAGAGAACTCTCGTGTTTTAAATGGTTTTGTTACAGCTCAAGTTAATCAGTTAGGCACATATGCCATAAAAATGCAGCGTAAAGAACGCACTGCCAGTATAGGCCCTACCTGTGATGTAAACAGCACTGAGCAATCTATTCGCTTTGTACATATTGCCGACTTACATGCTCGATTTGGTTATCAAGAGCAATTTTTTAGCCGAATTAAGGCATATCATAAAAAGGCTTTAAGCGAATCACCTCATACTTTATTTACCGATGGTGGAGATGATTACGAAAAAGGCACTGTAGCTGAGCAAATATCACAAGGTTTAGCGACCGATGAAGCCGTAAAAGCAATGAAGTTCGATCTTCGTGTAATAGGTAACCATGACTATGCTTGGGGGCCTGAAAAATTATTAGGCTTCTCAAAGGATGATAATGCCATTGTACTTGCCAGTAATACACGCTACGAAGGCGAACAAACACAAGATTTTGCAGCAGTAGGTTTTGCTAAAGTACAAGTAGGCTGCATTACACTCGGCGTATTTGGTATGACATCGGTCCCGTGGAACGAGCTAGATAGACCACTACAAGATGACCCTATTCCTGATTTTATCAAACAATTTAAAATGAGCTGGCAATGGCAACAAATAGCACAAAGTATTGTTAGTCAGTACAGCGATAAAGTAGATTATATGCTGATGTTAAGTCATTTAGGTGAAGGCCTTGATACTAAAATCGCACAAAGTGTGAGTGGTATTGATTTGGTTTTAGGCGGTCATACCCATGGCGGTGAGAGCTTTAATACCCTTGATAATGGCGCTATTGTTATTCAACCTAACTTTTACGCTAAGGGCATAACCGACTTAAACTTAACGTTCGACACTAGTAATAAAACGCTCAAAAATGTTGACTACAAAACAGTAAAAACCGACACCATTACTGAGCGAGACACAACCACACAACAAGCCATCGACACAATTATGGGCCGTTATGCTCCCGATGCACAAACTGAAATTGCAATATCAGAAAACTACTTAAATGCAATGCAATTAGCAGCAGTCACCGCTGCAGCCGCTCAGCACTCAAGCAGCACTATTTCAGCAGCTTTACTCAACCCTGAGTTAGTGCAAAAACGTTGGACCCCTGGCGCCCTAACACAAGAGGACTTTCATAAAGCTTACTACGTAGAAAGGCAGCCATCTAACACCCCAGGCTTTAACTCTTTATATAAAGTCACGGTTAGCGGCAATGATTTAAATGCTATGTTAGCCAATCAAGCTGATTGGTTTTTACTAGCGCCTGAAAATATTCAAGCATCAAATAACTACAGTGTCGCACTTTTTAAAGGGGCAGCTCTTAATCCTGATTTATTTTTTAATGGGGTTACTTTTAATGATGTAGCACCGATAGCCGAAGCTTGGTGGCTTCTGGATCAATACGCACGTCATAGAACCACTCAATGCTTGCATATTGATACAAATACGCCACTCAATGCCTGCCAAGACATTGCTAATATCACTATTTGGAACTTTGATGATGTTAGCGATCCGCTTAAAGCCGACTTAGGCCCATCAATTCTTAGTTACTTCGATCCTGACAATAAAGGCTGGGGTCCTAAAAAGACCACTTTTGCTAGTACTAGCGCATTTAATATTAGTGATTTAGCTGATGGCGCATCAACTGTAATGGCATTTACCGATCACTCTCCTAACGAAGGGCTAAAGATTGAGTTAAATACCGCGCCAAATGGGGATTTTGCAAACCAAGGAATGGTGTCTGACTACACTTTAGTGATGGACATTTATTGGCCTTTTGCAGCAAAAGAAATATACAGAGCACTAGTTCAAACCGATGCAACAAATGATTTGAATAATGACGCCGACATATTTATTAATCCTATTGGTGGGTTAGGTGCATCAACCAGCGACAGTGGTTATTTTGGCACATCTGAGCCTGATACCTGGCACCGTATAGCTTTTGTATTTTATACCGCACCAAGCAATGGCGTATTTGAAGTGTATATTGATGGTGAATTTGCGGGTGTTAAAAGAGACGGTGAAATAGGTAAACGCTGGGCACTCGATCAAGCCGTATTATTATTAACCGATAATAACTACGAAACCGAACCGGGTTATTTAAACGCACTGCTTTATGCTGGTCGCGCAATGACTCGCAGTGAAATAAAAAGTATGGGTAACGCGCAACAAAAGCTGACTTTTAAGCAAACAACCCGAGAGCTCAATCAAAGTGTTGAACGCCATTACCAACTTGCACCCGCAATAAAACCTAATTTATGGTTAGAGCAACGTAGCAAGTTCTTTAACAATAGCAAACCGTAAACAATTAAATACAAAAAACCTTGTTTTTACTACAGTAAAAAAAGAGATTTAAGTTAGCTTAAATCTCTTTATAAAAAATAAAACATAACAAAATCAATAACTAAAACTTAAAATGCCGCACTTATTCAAACGTTTTCATACATACGCGTATTTAAAGCACTCAGCAAAAAAGTAACTTACTGCTAACCGTCCTATAAAATTTACACACGCGCTGTTTACTAAATAACAACGCCCCCTTCCCCAAAGTACAAATTTAGTTAATCATCTACAGCAATACGACAACAAATAATCGCAGTGCTTAATTGCGGGAGTAATGATAATGAGTGAAGTAAATAACCCTTTAGGTTTAGTTGGTATCGAATTTACCGAGTATGCGACACCTGATGCAGATTACATGGATAAAGTATTTACCGACTTTGGCTTTTCAAAGCTAAAAAAATTCAAAGGTAAAGACATTGTTTATTACAATCAAAACGATATTCATTTTTTATTAAATAACGAGCGTGATGGCTTTTCGGCACAGTTTGCTAAAGATCATGGCCCGGCTATTTGTTCTATGGGTTGGCGAGTAGAGAATGCACAAAAAGCATTTGAAGCAGCGGTAGAGCGCGGTGCAAAACCAGCAACCGACTCGGCAAATAAAGATTTACCTTACCCTGCAATTTATGGCATTGGCGACAGCTTAATTTACTTTATTGAGCAATTTGGCGAAAAAGGCTCTATTTACGCACAAGACTTTGAAGATCTAGCCGAGCAAAACGTGGTTGACGATAAAGGCTTTATTCGCATCGACCATTTAACTAATAATGTTTATAAAGGCACCATGGAAAAATGGGCTAACTTTTATAAAGATGTATTTGGTTTTACAGAAGTTCGCTACTTCGACATTAAAGGCCAAAAAACAGCGTTAATTTCGTATGCGCTTAAATCGCCTTGTGGCACTTTCTCTATTCCTATTAACGAAGGTAAAGGCAACGATAATAACCAAATCGATGAATACCTTGGTGAATACAATGGCCCTGGCGTACAGCATTTAGCATTTTTAACTGACGACTTAGTAAGCTCACTTGATAAGCTTGATAAATCGACTATTGCAACTTTGGATATTATTCCTGAGTACTACGATACTATTTTTGACCGTGTACCTTGGGTTGCTGAAGACAAAGAAAAAATTCGTGAGCATCAAATTCTAGTAGATAGCCAAAGTGAAAACTGTTACTTACTACAAATTTTCTCTAAAAACCTATTTGGTCCTATTTTTATTGAAATGATTCAGCGAGTTGACGATGGTGGCTTTGGTGAAGGTAACTTCCAAGCACTATTTGAATCAATTGAACGCGACCAAGAGCGCCGTGGCGTTTTATAAGTAGTTAGCATTTATATTTTAAAAGCAGCGTAACTCGCTGCTTTTTGTCGTTTTACGCTGATATTGAGTAACAATTCTACTCTGTCTGTTTAAATCGTGCTATTCATCACCATATAAGCTGTTAATAATAGATGCTTTTAATCTTTATATGCTTATTTAATAAATTGATATTTATACTGATTAGCACGACCAACTAAACCAAAGGAAATGTAATGAGTTTAATTAACGAAACCCATGATATAAATTTAACAAGCTGGGTAGCCTCTGCAAACGTTGCAGATTGCGACTTCCCTATTCAAAATCTACCTTTTGCTGAAGTTCGTCGTAAAAATAGCAACGAAGCTTTTCGTGGCGCTGTCGCTATTGGCGATCAGGTTATCGATTTAGCAAAACTAAATGAACTCGCTATTTTTAGTGGTGATGCGCAAACAGCCATTGCTGCTGCAAGTAACACAACATTAAATGAATTTATGAGCCTTGGGCAGCAATATTGGTCAGCACTGCGTTTAGCATTATCTAAAGCGCTGCGTGAAGGCTCTGAGCATCAGGCTAAATTAAGCGAAGCGCTTATTGCACAGGCTGATATTGAGTTTGCATTGCCGTGTCGCATTGGTGATTACACCGACTTTTACACCTCTATTTACCATGCAACTGCTGTGGGTAGCTTGTTTCGCCCAGACAACCCTCTACTACCTAACTATAAATGGGTACCTATTGGTTATCATGGTCGCTCATCATCTATTGGTGTATCGGGCCAACAATTTCATCGCCCTAAAGGCCAAACCAAAGCGCCAGATGCTGAAGTACCATCGTTTGGCCCGTGTAAACGCCTTGATTATGAACTAGAAGTAGGTATTTACTTAGGTAAAGGTAACGCGTTAGGTGATGCTATAGCGATTGAAAATGCTGAAAACCATGTATTTGGCTTTTGTGTATTTAACGATTGGTCAGCACGTGATTTACAAGCGTGGGAATATCAGCCGTTAGGGCCGTTTTTAGCTAAAAACTTTGCATCAACGGTATCTCCTTGGATAGTGACAACTGAAGCGCTAGCACCATTTAGAACAAGCTGGACACGAGATGAAAACGATCCACAACCATTGGATTATTTAGAATCTAAAGCGAACCGTGAACAAGGCGCGTTTGATATTCAAATGGATGTAAAAATTCAAACTCAGCAAATGCGTGATGAAGGTCATACACCAACGCGTGTATCAACCTCAAGCTTTAAGCACTCATACTGGACAGTTGCGCAAATGGTAACGCACCATACTGTGAATGGTTGTAACTTTATGCCAGGTGATATGCTGGGCTCGGGTACGCAATCTGGCCCAACCCATGAAGAAGCGGGTTCGTTACTTGAGCTTTCTCGTGGTGGTAAAGAAAAAATCACGCTGAGCAATGGCCAACAACGTAGCTTTTTAGAAGACGGCGATAACGTTATTATGCGTGGCTGGTGTGAAAAAGAAGGTTACGCACGCATTGGTTTTGGCTGTGTAGAGAGTACTGTACTCGCTGCAAAATAATTTAAAGAATAAATTGTTTTGCTAAAAAGGATGGCATTTATTGCCGTCCTTTTTTATTAATTCAGTCATAGTTACAATTTTTTTCTAGCTTTTTAAACTCAAATTGCTATCTTAGCTTGGTTAATAGCCAGTATTTATGTGTCATGCCTATATTTATAAAGTCTTTTTTTGAACAGTTTTTTCCCTCTCGTCAACTACTTATTCGCCAAAATGGTGAAGTTAAGCATGTAGTTTTGGCGCCTTGGCTGCAAGTTTTTATCGTATTACTTGTATTAGTTACTCTTAGTTGGGTAAGTATTTCGAGCTTTCGGGTTTACTCACAAACTACAAAAATATCAGATATTGAGCAAACTCAACTCGATGAGCAAAAACAATGGCAACAGCAAGTCAGCGAGCAAAAAACACGCCATGACGAACAAATAGCACAATTAGCTGAGCTTGAACAAAAACAAGCTTTACTCCAAAGCATGATCGAATCTCTTCCTGCTTCTCTTAGTAAAGATGTTATAAAGCTGGGTGACGAACTTGAATCTCCTATTGAAGAAGAGCAAAGCGAGTTTCATGAACCTTTAGTCGATGACAGCGCTCAAAGTAAACAGGGGCAAAATACGCTCCCTAGTACATTCGCTGCTCGCTATGCACAGCTAAATCAATACTACGAGCAAAATTTTTTATCGCTTGAAAGTCAAATTACCCAACGTCATAACGCCATTTTAGCCATGCTTAAAGGTGCAGGGCTAGAGTCTGCATTAGCGCAACATTTAGCATTAAGCGAGCAAACAACCGCTCAAGGTGGTCCGTTAGATGTATTCGATGAAGCAAAAATTCCTGGCACATTTTTAGCTATTGCCGATAAATTATTACTACTAAATAATTTAGAAAACTTTTTAAATGAACTGCCTAATACCTTACCGCTGCCAGCTGCAAAGTATTATATTTCTAGCAACTTTGGATTGCGAAAAGATCCAATGAATAGTCGCCGCGCCTTTCATAAGGGCGTTGATTTAGCCGGCTGGCATAAAACTGAAATATTTGCTCCTGCCGACGGTACTGTACTGCGCGCTGGGCGCAATGGCGGTTATGGTAACTTTATAGAACTTGAACATAAAAATGGCTTAGTCACTCGCTTTGGTCATTTAAATAAAGTTAAAGTAAAAAAAGGCCAAGCAGTCACTAAGCACGATGTAATAGGCTTAATGGGCAGCACCGGCAGAAGTACCAGCACTCACTTACATTATGAAGTGCTTATTGATGGCAAGCATGTCAATCCTCTTAAAATAACAAAGGCGCTCTCTCGTGTTTGGTAAAAAAAAGCAAGTAACAAATAACGCTTCATTAAAACGCGTTAATCACGCTCCTTCTATTATTTCAGAAGATATGCGCCTTACCGGGTCAATAATAAGCCAAGGTGAAGTGCAACTTGATGGCCGCATTGATGGCGACATTAAAGCTACTCATTTAGTAATTGGCACTACAGGCGTAGTTGAGGGTATTGTTGAAGCGACAAGCGTGATTGTTAAGGGCAAAATAATTGGTTCATTAAATGCCAGTGAAGTTAACATTAAAAATAACGCTCATGTGCATGGTGATATTTTTCACGATACGCTTAGTATAGAAGCTGGTGCAATTATTGAAGGTAATTTAAAACAGCGCTTTGAAAAAGAAAACTTAACACTCATTAATGATGAGTCAAAGCCGGTGAGCGATGTAAAACCATTAATTAACGAGGACGATATCGGCTTGTCATTCGTAAATAAACAAGCCTCTAATAAAAGCTAGTTACTTTTTAGCTGTAATGTACATAGTAATATCTGCAGTGAATACTAGTTCATTGCGGGTATTATATAATTTTACTGGCACCACTAAGTCTTCTTTATCTAGCCACTGGTGCGGTAAATCAATCTCTGCAATAGCGGTTACATCGGTATCTACTTTAGCTAAATACCGTACCGTCATACCTTTTGGGATCCAACGGTGAGTTTTAACCGGTACCGTGGCATCCACCATCACTCCAGCACATAACTCGGCCAAATTACACTGCGCTATTGCATGTATTGTACCTATGTGATTATGAACCCTACGCCGGTTTTTAACCCGCGCACTACAATGTCCTGCTTTTAAATTAAGTATGTAAGGCTTCATCGAGCCAAAGTATGGCGCTTTAAAACAGACTATTTTAGTAAATAGCCAGTGCCCAAAGGGTAGCTTTTTAACAATACGCCATGCTGTTAAAACTGAAGATTTATTGCTCATTATTATTTTCCATCGTTTATTCTTTTGCAAAAATAACACATCAGACCAGTTTAAGGTAGTGTCTTTAAAAGTCCCTTTTAGCTATTTAACCTTAACTTTGGTGAAGAGATTTACTAACGTATTGAATCATAGTTATATTTAAATTTATTTTTTCTAACCAGTGGTTTTCAGTGACAATAAGGCGAATTTACGCGTCAACTGCTGACCTATTGCAAGTAAATTCAGCGCGGTTAGCGCTGAAAATATCTGCTTGAGATAGATTTATTACCCAGAGTTCATGTTATTTAAATTAAAAAATATCAATGTCGACGATACTAAGGGTCATAAGCCCTTTCTTTTTTATTAGTCCCCCCCTAAAATACGCGACAAAAGGAGAACTAATGCAAACACAGCCCGCTAAACCAAACTTAACTTTATTACTTATATTAGCGTTACTCGTTATTTTTTGCCCTATGGCTATTGATATTTACCTACCTGCATTTCCAACTATTGCTGAGCAATTTGCTGTTTCAGAGCAGCAAGTACAACAAAGTGTTGCTATTTTTATGCTCACTGTAGGCTTAGGGCAATTAATTGCAGGCCCCCTTGCCGATAAGTTTGGTCGTAAACCGGTCGCTGTCATTGGTATTAGCCTGTATGCGGGCTCTGCCTTGTTAGCCTATTACGCTCCTTCATTTAATATATTGCTGCTCGCGCGTGCTTTACAAGGATTAGGAGCATGTGCCACTTTTGTGGTTGCTTTTGCCATAGTACGTGATAAATACGGTGCACAGCGAAGTGGGCAAATGATCACTTATTTAAATGGTATTATTTGTTTTATTCCAGCATTAGCGCCCATTTTAGGGGCATGGTTAACCGTGCAGTTTGGCTGGCGGATGAATTTTTTATTTTTAACTTTTTTTGCCATTTTTGGCTTAGTTATAACCTTATTATTTTTTAAAGAAACACGCCCAGCAGACAGCTACTATCAAGGCCATATTTTAGATTTACGCCGTTTTATGCCCATTATTAGCACTCCTATATTTTTATTTAATAGCTTACTTTGTATGGTCGCAATGTCGGCAATACTGGTGTACGTAACACTTGCGCCGGGTTGGTTAATTACTCACTTAGGCGGTACAGTTGCTGACTTTACTTTTTGGTTTACACTCAATGCGGTATGTAGCATTGTGGCGAGTTTTATAGCGCCTATGTATATTAAAAATAATAGCCAGCGTGCTTTGCGTCTTGGGGTTGGTTTATTGATTTTTTCGGGGTTATTAATGCTTGCGCTTAGCACCATACAAACCGCGCTGGCACTTATGTTACCTATGCTTATTGCTGCACTTGGTTTTGCTTTAAGTTTAGGCTCAGCAGCTGGTATGGCACTTTCTCGCTTTGCAAAACAAGCCGGAACCGCTTCAGCGCTACTTGGCGCAATGCAAATGAGTGGTGCGAGTATATTAGTGTTTGCAACACAGTTTTTAGGGTTAACTACACCATGGCTAATAGCCTTTCATTTACTATTGTTACTTCCTCTTTGGCTTATTTTAATAAGTAAAAAAGGACATGCTTTACACCCAACTCAAGGCTGATCATGATAAACCCTGATTTTTTAGTTTCTTTTTTACTGGCTAGCTTTTTAATTGCGGTGGCCCCAGGGCCTTCTAATGCCTTTTTAATGGCACAAACCTTTGCTAATGGCCGTACGGCAGGAATGCAAAGTGCGTTTGGTTTTGCCCTCGGTGGAGTAGTACATACATTTTTTGCTGTTGTTGGCTTAACCGCCATACTTAAAGCCTCTGAGGTAGCTTATAGTGCAGTGCAATATGCAGGCGCTGCTTATTTGTGCTACTTAGGGATAATGATGCTTAAAAGCACTTTTATAAAAGAGCCTATTGAGCAATCAGACAAACCACATATGACTACGAAGAAAAGTAAAAATGTAATGTTTCAAGCCATGATGACCGAAGTACTTAACCCTAAAGTGGCATTATTTTTTATCGCGTTTATTCCACAATTTGTTGATCCAGCACTTTCTTCGGCTACTTTTCAGCTCGCCTTTTTTGGTTTGCTGTATCCGCTTTTTGCTTTTCCGATTGATTGCGCTTATATTTATTTTGGCGATAAAATTGCGCGCTTTTTTAGAGATAACCCAAATAGCCAAACTTGGATAGATAGGATCACCGGCATTGTTTTCATTGCCCTTGCTATTAACTTATTACTTTAACAATAAAAAGAATTTTTTATGGACCAAAAAATACAATCGCTACCGGCTAAAAAAAATATTGCACTAGTAGCGCACGATGGTAAAAAAGCGGCTTTAAAATTATGGTGTATAAAACACCTAAACGCACTGAGCGAGCATACATTATATGCCACAGGCACCACAGGGCATTTAATCAATAAAACCACAGGGCTAGATGTAATTCAATTGCTTAGCGGCCCAATGGGTGGCGATCAGCAATTAGGGGCTAAAATTGCTGAGCATGAAATACATATGCTGGTGTTTTTTTGGGACCCGCTGGCATCGCAACCCCACGACCCAGATGTAAAAGCACTACTACGCTTAGCGGCAGTGTGGAACATACCAGTAGCCTGTAATGAAGTAAGTGCTGACATGCTCCTAAGCTCGCCATTAATGAATGTTGAGCTTGAGCGCACCTTGCCAGATTACGAAAAGTATTTAGCAACCCGACAAATAGATATTTAATATTTAATGGCTTAGCTGTAAAGCATGCTAGCCCATTTAGTTAAACCGGCGGTTACACTACCAAAGTGATCGCCATTAACCATTTTAATATCGCCTAAATGTTGGCTAAGCGCTGCTTTAATAAGGGGCGACTGTGCACTACCTCCGGTTAAATAAATAACATCGGGCGTAGTATCTGCATCATTTATAGCTTGCTTCGCTAAAGTGACTATTTGGCTAATGCTATCATCTACCGCTAATGCTAAATCACTGACTGAAACATCTTTACTTAATGACGCATCTAAAAAGCTAAGATCGCAGTTATAATTAGTGGCTGAAGTTAATGCTATTTTAGCAGCCTCAGCTTGTTGTACTAATTGATGCCCTTGCCTATTTTGCTGCAAATGTATTAATCGTTTAAATAGCTCTGGCGCGCTCACATCGCGCAATTGTGCGCTAAGTTCTCTATGATGGTTAGCACTATAAAATTGGCTTTGTAAGTTTACATCGTTAATTTTACAGGCTTGCCAAAAAGCTTGATTAGGCAAAGGTAGCCCTGATTTAAACGTACTGCCTAAGCCTAAAAGCGGCATCAAGCCATAGTAACTTAAAGCTATGTCTAAATCGTTTCCACCAATACGCTTACCGCTGTGAGCTAAAAAGTCAGCGTCACGGTCACTTTTATCCCGAAAGCTTGGCCCCATTTGCACAAACGAGCAATCGCTGGTACCGCCACCAATATCGATAACCAGTACTTTTTGGTTTTGTGTTAAGTTGCTCTCGTAATCAATACCGGCCGCCAGTGGCTCGTATAAAAATGCGACTTCTTTAAAGCCGGCACGTTTTGCAGCGCGCTCTAAAATACCAATTGCTTGCTGATTTGACTCCTCACCGCCTACCGCCTGAAAGTTAACCGGACGACCAATAACGGTTTGGGTTAACGTTTTGCTTAGTGATTGCTCAGCACGTTGTTTTATTTTTAAAATCATTGCGGTGGCAATGTCTTCAAAAAAGTTAATTTGTCCTTGTTTTAACCCCGTAGCGCCAAAAAATGATTTTGGTGATTTAACAAAATAACCCTCTTCAGGAAATTGCACATACTCGCTAATTGCTTCGCGACCAACAAATAAGGTTTCGTCTGTGGGGTGTAAATCTAAGTCAGATTTAATTCGTGGTAATGAATTTAGCAATGCTTGGCGCTGAGTTTTAAACGCAAGCTCATCGCTGCTACCTTGTAAATGCCTGGCAACATAGTCAACTACCAACGCACTATGGTGGGTATAAAGTGTTGAAGGTAGGTAATGTTTTCCTTGCTCTAACGGCACTAATTGAACGTTACCCTCGTTCATTACACCCATAGCACAATTAGAACTACCATAATCAAAACCAACAAACATATATCACCATACATCACTAAAAAGGCCGCGCAATTTAGCATACCTAGCAATAAATATATACTCATATAGGGCTGAATAATTGTTAGGGTGACTCTCTCACGCGTAAAAAACTAGCAAAACGAGGTAAGCCATTTTTTGTTAAACCATGGAATCGATAAGTAATGGTGCTACCCAATGCTGGCGGGCTTTCGCGCTCGGCATCGCTAAATCCGGTGCCAATTGAAAACAGTTGCCCTTGCGCTGTTTTTACTCTTAACGCTCCTAACATGCCTTGGTATTTACCTTTACCCGGTAGGTATGCAATCACTATTGCCTCTGCATCTAAGTAGGGCTTTAATTTTAATAGCGCATCGCTGCGCCCATCGGCATGTTTTGCGCTTGCTAAATGCAGCATAACGCCTTCGCCACCTTGCGCTGTTATATTTTTAAAATAGTTAGTTAATAATTGGTTATTAGTAAACTGATGCTGCTTTATAGCTTTTATATGAGGTGAATTTAAACCAGCAACAAGGTGGCTGTAATTGCTGTAGCGCTGGCTAAAAGGCACGTTTGCATCAGGCATATCAAATACTTGATACGTAATACTTTGCCAATCATGATTATTGGGAGTTTTAGTGCGCACAATGCCACTGAGCACCGCAAAGTGCTGATGTTTAGTCCACAGTTCACCATCAAGCCATACTTTAGGTAAGGGCGCTGTAAACCATTCAGGCGCGTTTATTACATTACCTTGTCGGGTAACAAACTGTTTGCCTGTCCAAATAGCCCTTACACCATCAAACTTTTCACTAACTAAATAGTTACTTACATCGCTGTGCTTAGTTTCATCATACACTTTAGCAAGCAGCACCTTGGGCAATGTTGCATTCACAATAGAGCTAAAAAGTACTGCTGTGATTAAAGTAATTAATTTTATATAAAACATCAGCGCGTCCAAGCAAGGTAATGTGGCTTAAACTATAGTTGAGATTGCAGCCATTGCCAAAACTCTTGCAGATCATCCATACGGTAACTGGCTTGGCTAAAGTCATGGTTTTGCGTATGGCTATTAGCAATCGCCACAACACTTACAGCGGCGTTGTTTGCTGCAGTTACTCCGGTAAAGGTATCTTCTACTGCAATGGCATCTTTAGCAGCTACATTTATCTGCTTGAGTGCTAATAAGTAAGGATCTCCGGCTGGCTTTGGATTAATAACATCATCTTTAGTGACTACTGCGTCAAATAGATCATAAAAGCCAAGCCCTTTTAATATTGGTTCTGCTTCGTGGCGAGCGCTGCCTGTTACTAACGCCATTTTTAAGCCGCTGCTTTTAACCGCTATTAATGCTTGTTCTGCAAAAGGCATTAGTGCTGGTAAATTGGTTTTTACATATTGTGCAAATAAACGGTATTTTTCATCGGCTAAATAGTCACTGCTAACCGATAAGTTATGCTGTTGCTTTATTTCACTTGCAGCTTCGAGCGTTGGCCGCCCCGAAAAACGCTGACAAAACTCACCCTCTTCGTAGTTTACATTAAATGGCGCAAGTACCTGGCTCCAACATGCAAAGTGCATGCTTTCAGAGTCGACTAACGTGCCATCCATATCAAATAATACTGCTTTTAAAGTCATTTTATTCCTTATCACAGCGCTAAAAAAGACGCCTAAGCGCCTTTAATATGTTTATAAATTACTCCGTTAAACCCGCCGGTGGCTCACCAGTGGCTTCTTCACCTGTTTCAACATCAACCAACTCATAACCACGCGCTTTACGCGCCACTTTTAAAACAGGTTTTTCAAACGCTGTTTTTAATCGCTCAGAATCAGCTTTTAATTCATCAAGCGATGTACCAAAAGGAGCTGCTCCGGTTTCAGACCAATTAGTTACTTTACCATTAAGGTTATATTCTACTTCATGTATTTGATACTGCGCTGCTTCATCTTTTGTGGCTTCACAAAAAATCACTCGGTAGTTCCAAAATCCAGCCATTTTTCATCTCTTTATTTTGCAAATCAATTAACGCTACTTTAGCAGTAATATTAATGAATATAAACGAAAAAGCCCGCTATAAAAGCGGGCTCTGTAGTATTTTTACTATTAGTGTTTAAGCTTAAAAGAAGTTAACTTTAAACTCTACACCAACGTAACGCTCTTCATTAACCATTACAGTATTATTGTTGAAGTCTACGCCACCAATAGATTGTTGCTCGTCAAATAAGTTACGCACAAATGCTGACACTTGGTATTCATAGTCGCCATCTGCCCATGCGTAACC
Source organism: Pseudoalteromonas sp. K222D (assembly GCF_017653575.1). Classification (NCBI taxonomy): domain Bacteria; kingdom Pseudomonadati; phylum Pseudomonadota; class Gammaproteobacteria; order Alteromonadales; family Pseudoalteromonadaceae; genus Pseudoalteromonas; species Pseudoalteromonas sp. K222D. Next base: position 37,319 of record NZ_JAGGDL010000005.1, on the reverse strand, counting down.
GGCACGTAAGCCAGTTTCAACAAGCGGCTTACCTTCAAACTCAACTGATTCATATAAGAAAAAGTTAATTTTGCTACGATAAGAAACATCGCCATAAGCAAAGAATTCACCATCAGCTAGCTCTTTGGTATAACGTAATGTGAAGTTAGAAATCCACTCTGGAGCATGCGGTAAGCTGTTACCATCGAGTAATACTTTGCCATTTACTACTGGGTTAGTAATTGTCAACGTTGGGCGGCTTGGAGCTGCTATGCTAAGCGTGTCATCTTTAAGCTCAGTTTTGTTATAACTTAAGTTGAATGTAGCATTTAGCTCATCACTTAACACCCACTCAGAATCTAGCTCAAAACCATAACCTGTGGTTTTATCAACATTTAACAAACGGTTAAAGTTAGCACCACCACCTACAGCTGTTAACTGTTGGTCATTCATTGTGTAGTAAAAAACAGTGGCGTTAACACGGCCTTGACCGTCTAGTACGTCTGACTTAATACCTGTTTCGTATGAGGTTACCGTTTCTGTTTCTGCGGTAGTTACATCATTACCATATAAAATACGCCCTTGTAAGCTAGGTGCACGGAAGCTATTAGCAATACGTGTGTACCAGTTTACGTCATCATTTACTTTATAGCTTGTTGAAATATCCCAGCTAATATGGTCATCACTTACATTGATGAGTCCACTAGATAGCGGACCAGCACCAATTGGGCTTTGAGTACGGTTTGCAGAAAATTCTTTTTCATCGTCTGAATAACGCAGACCTGCAGTTACTTTTAAATCATCGCTAATCGTGTAATCAACTGAGCCAAATACCGCCCATGCTTTTGTATCTTGTTGCTGTATTACATAACCGGTTTCATTACCTGCAGGTGATGAAAACGTATCATAGCTGAAATTTTCAATTGTCAGCGCTTCATCAAAGTAAAACACACCTACTTGGTAGTTTATATCGCCAGCAAAGTTGCTTGATAAGCGTAACTCTTGGGTATACTGATCATGATCTGGAATACCATCAGCACTTTCTGCTGAGCTAAAACCTGTCTCATAAGCGCCGTCAATGTCTGCACGAGAATATATTTCTGCACTTTCCCACGCCGAAATAGAGGTTAATGTGTGATTATTAAAATCCCACTCAAGCTTTAAGCTCGCACCTTCTGACTCAACTTGCTGCGTCGCACGTGATGCCGCATCGTGGTAAACCACGTCATTTTCAAAGCCATCAACTAAATCGTTAGTACCTGGCTTGATAGAATTACCAAAGAAGGCAATTGGTTTACCGTCCATATCACGCACGTGGTAGTTAAATAAACCAGTGAAGTCATCGCCTTCGTATAAAAACTGAATACGGGCTGCTTTATCTGTGTAGCCGCCTAGCGCGTCTTTTTGTTCAAACCCTGGAGCACGACTATCAATGTAATCGTCTTTATCTTGCCACAGTACTGATACACGCGTTGATAAACGGTCAGTTAAACCACCGCCTACCGCACCTTCAAAATCTACAGCGCCACGGCTACCGTAAGATACCGAGCCGTAACCTTCAAATTCTTGGCTTGGTTTTACTGAATCAAATTTAACAAGGCCCGCAGGCGTGTTACGACCAAACAAAGTACCTTGTGGTCCACGTAGTACTTCTACACGTGAAACGTCAAATACTGGAAAGCCTTTTAAAATAGCGTTTTCTTGTACTACTTCATCTACAACCAATGATACCGGTTGTGATGCGTTTAAATCGAAATCTGTATTACCTAAACCACGTACATAAAAGCGTGGGAATGAACGACCAAATGAAGACTCAATTGATAAACTTGGGATTTTCGCATTCATAAAACGAATATCCATACCAGCAGAGCTGTAAGCATCCAAGCTATCGCCTTGCAGTGCAGAAACAGCTACTGGTACTTCTTGTGCATTTTCTACACGTTTACGAGCAGTAACTTGAATAACTTCTAATTGATTTTTCTTTACCGCTGGCGCTTGCTCAGCAGCAATAGTAGAAAATGAAGTGCCTGCTACGGCAGAGAGTAACGCTGCATTTACTAGGGTTGCTAACGTAGATCTTTTCATTGCTTTCATGTCGGGGATTAACCTTTTTAGTGCACTCTTGTTCAACGGTTGATGTGTTGCGCCACTTACAATAGCGGACTCAGGCAATTTTTCGCGATACGCTACGCGGACCTCTTTCTCGAGAGTGCAAAACGAATTAAAGAGGCTGAATGAGTGGTTAATATTATAACACCCTGACGCTCTTTTACTGCATAAAAGAAACATAAAAAAAACAATTTGTGCAAAAAAATACATCTCTTAAAATAATTAAAAATAAACCCTTTAAAAAACAAAAATAGCGGACATTTGACCTGTTTCAAATTAAAATTATGCTATATAGACTTGGTGTTAAACTTGTTTGACCCTGCTAATAACAATAGCTACCTTATTTGGGCGCTCATACTATTTACTTAAGGATTAAAATGAATCTTACGAATACACTCACCAAAAACTGGTCGTTACTTTTACTTCGTGGTGTTATAGCCATGCTGTTTGGTTTAATAACCTGGTTTGCACCTGAGGCGTCGTTGCAAGTTATGTTATTAGTTTTTGCTGGCTATTTTTTATTTGATGGCATATTAAGAGTTTGGGTTGCCATAACATCAAAAAAATCAAATCCCTTTTGGATGTTATTATTAATTGGTGGCTTACTGAGTATTATTGCCGCTTTTGTCACTTTACTTGCACCAAACCTTACCGCGTTATTGTTACTTTATTATGTTGCTGCGTGGGCGATTGCAATTGGTGTAGTAGAAATATTTTTAGCCCAAAAGTTACGTAATGAAATTAGTAACGAATGGATTTTAATTATTAGTGGTTTTATTTCTATAATATTTGGACTGTACTTAGTATTTAACCCAGGTGCAGGCATTTTAACCTTGCTTTGGTTAGTTGCTGTATACGCTATAGTATTTGGCGCGCTTATAGTTGGTTTAGCGCTTAAATTAAAAAAATTAAATCAAAGCCGCTAATTCAGTTGGCTTAGCACCAAAATGCTAAGCCACTTTTCTTTATATTTAATGGGTGCTAATTACAGTGGCGTATTGAATTTTTTATCATCAATATGAATAATACGTTGTGGTAAGGCTATTTTAATATTATTTAACTTAAACTGCTTATAAAGACTAAAACGAATATCGCTGCGAACTTGACGCAACATCGTTTCAGACTCTGCATACACCCAAAAATAAGCACTAAACATCATCGCGCTTTCAGCAAAGTCATCTAACAACACCGCTTTTGGTAAGGTGGGTAATATTGCCGGATGATCTGCAAGCACTTGTTGCATCAGTTTTTCAACCAATTCAACATCTGAGCCATACATTACACCCACATTAACCGAGGTACGTGCATTACGATCAATTAGCGTCCAGTTAGTTACTGTATTTTCTAATAATTGACTGTTTGGTACTAGCATATGTACGCCATCGTTACGGCGAATACGGGTTGAGCGAGTGTTTATCGTTTCAACTACGCCCTTGGCATTGCCAACCTCTAAAAAATCACCAATACGAATTGGTCGCTCCCACATTAATATCCAGCCACTAATAAAGTTATTAATGATATTTTGCGCACCAAAACCAACACCTATCGCAATAGCACCCGATACAAAAGCAAAAGCGGTAAGCGGTATATTTAACACCTCTAAAGAAGTGAAAATTAAAATTGCGATACTTAAAATAAAATAAATTCGCGTAAACAATAGCACCGCATCAGGGTTCATTTTACGTTTAAGTAATGATTTTTTTATTAACTTACCAATACGAGTAACCACAAACCACATAGTAAATAATATCAATGGGATCTGAATTACTTTTACCACTGTAATTTGCACATCGTTGTAACTAAAAAGTACAAAAGCAAGCATTTGATTTAATTGTTCTAGTGTCATTTATTATCCAAATAAGTAAGAAGATACCGCTCTATAAACGTGTGTCTAAAATAAAAGTAAAACTGGTTCAGGGTTCGCTAAGTTTAGCACGTCATAATATTAGGGGAATAAAATCAATTTATACAACCAACTAACCTTTTATGGTACTTAGTGCTATATAAATAGTGTACTTGCACTGGAGATAACATTATGACGCAACTAACTTTAGCTCAAAAACTAGCAACCTTGCAGCCGCAGGTTGACCTTAATTTATTTGAAACTAGCCTCGAATACCGTAATAAAATTTTATCTTTACTCGCTCAACAAGAACAAGCACTGGCAACTATTAATCAAGAATTTGGCCAACAGCAACCGGTAAACTTTAGCTCTGATAAAAAATTTGTACTAGGTTACAATTAAAATTTGGATACTTTTTTTGCTTATTTACTTAACTAAGTAGCTCAAACGTTTATATTTAGAGCTACTTTTACCCACCTTTTCCTCTATTATTCGCTAATTTGCGTTTAAATCCCGCTTAATACCGATAAACATGATTGTATATAACTCTAAATTTGATAAGTTAACTGTGTTTTTCGACTCACACAGCCTATTTCGGCTAATATTTTTATGGAGTTACTATGCGTAAAACATTGATCGCCACTACTATTGCTAGTGTTTTAGTATTATCTGCCTGTACATCAAACGATTCAAACAACATGGCAAAAGAGAGCGCTACACAAGTGCAAAACATTAACGCAAACAATGTATTGTTCAAATCAAGCCCATTACAATATATGGCACCAGAATTTAATAAGTTCTCTACTAAAGATTACGAAGCTGCTTTCGATGCCGGTATTGCTCAGCATAAAGCACAAGTATTAGCAATTGCTAACAACCCTGCCCCAGCTACATTTAAAAATACGTTAGTTGAAATGGAGCTGTCGGGTGAGTTATTAAATCGCGTATCTACTGCGTTTTATAACTTATCAGGATTAATTTCTGACAGTGAATATCAACGTATCGATGAGAAAATGGCGCCTGTACTTTCAGCGCACTCAGACGACATTTACTTAAATGGCGCATTATTTAAACGCGTACAAACTATTTACGACAATAAAAGCAAACTAAATGCAGAAGATCAGCGTCTTGTTGATTTTTACTACAAACAGTTTGTTAAAGCGGGTGCCAAATTAAACGACGCTGAAAAAGCAAAAATGCGTGAAATTAACTCTGAGCTTGCTAAGCTTTCAACGGCATTTTCACAAAACGTTTTAAAATCGTTTAAAGAAGACGTAATTGTTGTTACCGATAAAAGTAAATTAGCCGGTCTTTCTGAAGGCGAAATTGCAAGTCTAGCCGATGCAGCTAAAAAAGCAGGCAAAACCGGTTACATGATCACTTTAGTAAACACCACGCAGCAGCCAATTTTAAGTAGCCTAGAAAACCGCGACTTACGCGAGCAAGTGTTTACAGCTTCAACTAAGCGTGCGGCTAAAACTAACGGCCCTATTATTATTAAAGAAACCAACCTACGCGCTCAAAAAGCAGAGCTTTTAGGCTATAAAGATTGGGCTTCTTATGTAATGACTTCGCGTATGGCGCAAACCACTGAAAATGTTTACGGCATTTTAGATGACCTTGCACCTAAAGCAGTTGAAAAAGCAAAAATTGAAGCTGCAGCAATTCAAAAAGTAATTAACGATTCTGGCGAAAGTTTTGAACTTAAACCGTGGGATTGGGCTTTTTACGCTGAAAAAGTACGTGCTGAAAAGTACAACCTAGACCCAGCCCTAGTTAAACCTTACTTTGAATTACAATCGGTAATTCATAATGGTTTATTCTTCGCTATGGAAAAACTATACGGTATTACCTTTAAAGAACGTAAAGATCTGCCGGTTTACCACGAAGATGTAACTACCTTTGAAGTATTTAATGCTGATGGCAGTGCAATTGGTTTATTTTACATGGACCCATACGCACGTGAAGGTAAGCGTGGCGGTGCTTGGATGAGTGCATACGTAGGACAAAGTGGTTTAAAAAACACTAAACCTGTTATCTACAACGCGCAAAACATTCCAAAACCAGCAGCAGGTCAGCCTACATTATTAACGTTTGACGAAGTATCTACTTTGTTCCATGAGTTTGGTCATGCGGCGCATGGTTTATTCTCAGATGTTAAGTACCCAAGCCTAGCGGGCACAGCAACAGCGCGTGACTTTGTTGAGTTTCCTTCTCAAGCAAATGAAGACTGGATGATTGAACCGACTGTATTAGCTAACTACGCTAAGCACTACAAAACTGGTGAGCCAATTCCACAAGACTTGCTTAACAAAATGTTAGAATCACAAAAATTCAACCAAGGCTTTGGTACTACTGAGTACTTAGCTGCGGCATTGCTTGATATGGAATGGCATTCATTTGGTTCTGATAAAAAAATAGCTGATGTAGAAGAGTTTGAGCAAAGCGCGCTAGAAAAACATGGTATTGCTTACTACCCTGTACCACCGCGTTATAAATCAAACTACTTTAGCCACACTTTTGCCGGTGGTTACTCTGCAGGTTACTACGCGTACCTTTGGACTGAAGTATTTGCAGCCGACGCCTTTGCCCATATGGAAAACAACGGTGGCTTAACGCGCAAAAATGGCGATAAGTTCCGTAAAGAAATCCTATCTAAAGGCAATAGCCGCGACTTAATGCAAAGCTACATTGAATTTAGAGGTCAAAAACCAACTACCGACGCACTTCTTAAGCGCCGTGGTTTAGTAGACTAATTAGTTAACTAATTTACACCTTTTAAAAAGCCCGCTTGCGGGCTTTTTTATTGCCATTAACTTAACCCACTTTTATAACCTTTTAACTCAAAGAAAATACCACTTTAAACAACTATGTTAATCTGAATAAAAAATTCAGGTGCCGCTATGAAACTCATATTAATACTCCCCATCACGCTTATTTTAGCTGCTTGTAACCAAGTGACTCAAAAACAACAAGCCGACATTATTATTAACCACGCCAATGTAATTAATATGATGACAGGGCAAATTACGGCTAATCAATCCATTGTTATCAAAAACTCTACTATTGTAGCCCGCGGCGGCAATGAGCTAAATTTACGTTACAGCGCTACGAGTCAAATTGATGCCAGTGGTCAATATGTAATGCCTGGGCTTTGGGATATGCATGTACACTTTGGCGGCGGTGAGCAACTAATAACAGAAAACAAACAGTTACTGCCGTTATATTTAGCCTATGGCATAACCACAGTGCGCGATGCAGCCGCTGATTTAAGTGAATCGGTATTACAATGGCGCGAGCAAATTAATCAAGGCACATTAATAGGCCCTACTATTTATACCTCAGGACCAAAGCTCGAAGGTAAAGACTCAATTTGGCCTGGCGACTTAGAAGTAGAAACCAGCGCAGAAATGCACGCCGCCATTGATAAACTTGAGGCCATGAATGTCGATTTTATTAAAATTACCGACAGCGCTTTAACGCCACAGTTATACTTACAAGCAGTAAAAGAAGTTAAAAAGCGCGGTTATCAAATTTCGGGGCATATTCCTTTTTCGCTTTCGGTAACCGATGTGTCAAACGCAGGGCTTGATGCGATTGAGCATATGACCTACATGTTAAAAGCCGCCGCCGATAACGAACAAGAAATTTCTGCTCAGGTAAAATCAGGTGTACTGAGCTACTCCAGTGCGCTGCCAATTATTTCTGAGCATGTTGACAAAGCCACAGCAATGAAAAAATATCGCGTACTCGCAAAAAATAATACCGCTGTTGTGCCTACCTTAATTGGCGGCCAAATTACGGCCTACATTGATGAAAACGACCATCAGCAAGACGAGTACCTAAATTATTTAGGCAAAGGATTAAAAGCCACCTACCAATGGCGAGTTGATCGCGCAAATAAAGATACCCCTGAGCAAATAACACAACGCAAAGAGCGCTTTATAAAAACGGCAAAATTACTCCCTTGGGTGCAGCAAGCTGGCGTATCAATTATTGCCGGTACCGACGCCGGTTTTTTAAACTCTTATATTTATCCGGGGTTGTCGTTGCATCAAGAACTCGCTATTTTTAGTGATTACGGGCTAACCCCGTTACAAACACTACAAAGTGCCACAATAGCTGGGCCTAAATTTTTAGGTAAAACGCAGCAATTTACCAGTTTAGAGGTGGGTAAAGTGGCTGATATTATTATTTTAGCGCGCAATCCGTTAGTTGATATTAGTAACACGCAATCATTACAAGGCGTTATTAGCCATAACCGCTACTACAATAAAAAAGCGCTAGAGCATTTAAAATTACAAGCCAAGCAATTTGTAAGTTCACAATAGTTACTTTTTAGTCCACTTGTTTTATCAAGTGGACTATTACTCTTTATTATTATCTAGGTTAAACTCGTTGTTTTATTTGGAGTTATAAAAACCATGGCTTACTTGTTTGCTGTCACCCTATTATGGGCGTTCTCGTTTAGCTTAATTGGTGTATATTTAGCAGGCCAAGTTGATGCATGGTTTAGTGTGTTAATCCGCATTGCACTGGCTGCATTAGTTTTTTTACCATTTTTAAAGGTTAAACATACCCCTAAGCCACTGGCGTTAAAATTAATGCTTATTGGTGCAGTGCAACTTGGTGCTATGTACAGCTTTTACTATCACTCATTTTTATATTTAAGCGTGCCTGAAGTACTACTATTTACAGTGATGACCCCGCTTTATATCACCCTACTAAACGATGCTTTAGAAAAACACTTTAACCCTCGCTTTTTTATTGTTGCTATTATTGCCATTGGTGGCGCGGTAGCCATTAGGTATGAAGGCATAAGTAGCGACTTTTTGCTTGGCTTATTATTAGTCCAAGCGGCTAACCTGTGCTTTGCCATTGGCCAAGTGGCCTATAAACGCTTAATGAGTAACAGTACCCTTGAGCACAAATCGGTGTTCGGTTGGTTTTTTATCGGCGCTTTGTGCGTTGCTTTAGTGTGCTACCTGCTGTTTGGCAATACCGATAAATTACCGACAACCACAACTCAATGGGCCGTGCTTATTTATTTAGGAATAGTAGCGTCTGGGTTTGGTTATTTTGTTTGGAACAAAGGGGCTACCTTAGTAAATGTGGGGGCGCTGGCGGTAATGAATAACTTACTTATCCCTGCTGGTATTATTGTTAATGTGCTTATTTGGAACAGAGATGCCGATTTATTCAGGTTAACTATTGGTGCAGGAGTTATTTTAGCTGCATTATTGGTGAATCAATACTTTAATAAAAGTGCCATAAAATAGCGCTACACTTACATTATCTTAATAATTTAAAGTGGTTTTAAATGCTCGGTAAAATAATTTTAGTCGCCGGTTTTATTTTTATTATTACTGGCTGTAGCAATACCCTAATTAACGAACACAATGCTCAACTGGGTACGCGTCCTTATTATTTAATTAATGATATGGACGCTAGTGATTTAAAAGCACAATTAGAATCGTGTAGTGAAGGCCCTTTTTATCGCACCGACTTTTCAATTGGGCATCGCGGTGCGTCTATGCAGTATCCTGAGCACACTAAAGAAGCCTACACTGCTGCAGCAAGAATGGGCGCAGGTGTTGTAGAGTGCGATGTTACATTTACAAACGATAATGAGCTTGTATGTCGCCATTCACAATGCGATTTACACACCACAACCAATATTTTAGCCATTCCTGAATTAGCGGCTAAATGCAGCGAACCATTTATCCCTGCCGACGCTGAAAACGCAGTAACCGCCTCTGCAAAGTGCTGTACTAGCGACATTAGCTTGAGCGAGTTTTTAACCCTTAAAGGCAAAATGGATGGTGCAAATATTCACGCAACTACTGCTAAGCAGTATATGCAGGGCACACCTAATTGGCGCACCGACTTATACGCAACTAATGGCACATTAATGACGCATAAACAAAGTATTGCGTTATTTAAAGCACTCGGGGTAAAAATGACTCCTGAGCTTAAATCACCAGAAGTTAGCATGCCTTTTAAAAGCATGACACAAGAGCAATACGCGCAAAAAATGTTAGATGAATACATGCAAATGGGTATACCGGCATCGCGAGTATACCCGCAATCATTTAATCTTGATGACGTAAAATATTGGATAAACAACAATCCTGATTTTGCTGATCAAAGTGTCTATCTTGACGGGCGCGATAGCGATGCTGGGTTCGATCCAAGTAATCCACAAACATGGCAACCTAGCATGGATGAACTGGTTACTAATGGGGTGAAAATTTTAGCCCCACCTATGTGGATGATGTTAAAAATAGATAAAGAAAGCAATATTGTGCCATCACAATACGCAATTGCCGCTAAAGCTGCAGGCTTAGAGCTTATTGCATGGAGCCTTGAGCGATCAGGTCCACTTAACCAAGGTGGTGGCTATTATTATCAATCAATTGCTGATGTAATAAATAACGATGGCGACATGATGAAAGTAGTTGATGTACTTGCGCAAGATGTTGGCGTAATGGCTATATTTTCCGACTGGCCAGCAACCGTAAGCTACTACGCAAGTTGCAATAAAATGCCTGCTAGTCTTTAACTAGTCGTATATTTTATCGCGCTCAGTTACCATATAAATTTATATAACTGAGCGCAATTATGATCATCGAACAACATAACGCCGACTTGCCTACCCCTACAGGGTTGATGCGAACCACTATATACCGCCCTCAGGCGCAAGGGTTGTTTCCTGCACTTATTTTTTACTCTGAAATTTTTCAGCAAACCGCCCCTATTGCCCGCAGCGCCGCTATTTTAGCAAGCCATGGCTTTGTAGTATTAGTACCTGAAGTATTTCATGAGTTAAATCCTATTGGCACTGTGCTCGCTTACGACGACGCAGGTAAAGACAAAGGTAATGCCGACAAATGGGCTAAACCTTTAGAGCATCACGATAGCGACACCCAAGCCATGATCGACTTTGTAAAACAACAAAACTATTGCACAGGTACGCTTGGTGTAATGGGTGTATGTATTGGTGGGCATTTAGCATATAGAGCCGCATTAAACCCTGAAATTAAAGCTGCATTTTGTTTATACGCAACCGATATTCACAGTAATACATTACCAGCAAAAGCAGGTAATAATTCATTTGAACGTATGGCTGATGTACAAGGCGAAATTCACTTTATATGGGGTAAACAAGATCCACATGTGCCGCAAGAAGGCCGCACTAAAATTTATCAGCAATGCGTTAATACGGGTATAAATTACCAATGGCAAGAAGTAAACGCACAACATGCCTTTATGCGCGACGAAGGTGAGCGATACGACGCAGCGCTTGCAATAAGTATGTATCAACAAGCTGTGGCATTATTTAACCGCACTTTATAAATTAGATGTTTAAATTAATCCAAACGCTGGATAATAAATCTTTTAACCAGCGTTCATGTTAAATATTTTTTAGCATGCCTAAAGCAGTATGTTGTTTTACAAAGTAGGCTTTTAAATAATCTATAAATAGCCGCAATTTTTTAGAGCCTGCTGCGCCTGGCGGAAACACCCCATAAAGCTCAATATCTTTGCTTTTGTAATCGTCTAATATAATTTCTAGCAACCCTGCTTGCACTTTAGACCACGCATCGTACAGTGGAATACGGCCTATGCCATGCCCGGCTTCAACAAAAGCAGTACGGGCAGCAGCGTTATTGGTACTTAAACCGCCTTGCATTGTAATGTCGTGTTTTTTACCTTCTTTTGAAAGGGTTAACGTTTTACTGCCCAATTGATACACCACCCATTGATGCTGAGCTAACTCAACAGGGTTTTTAGGTTTGCCAAAATGAGCAAAGTAATCTGGCGAGCCACAAATACAGGTACTCATTGTTGTGAGTTTAGTTGCTTGTAAATTAGAGTCGCTTAGCGCCACCCCACGAATGGCAAAATCAAAACCATGCTTTATAATATCAACTACATCATCGCTAAGTTGTAGGTCTATGTTAATTTTGGGGTATTGGCGTTTAAAGCTATTAATAGCAGGCACTATTAATTGCATCCCTACATTTACCGGACAACTAATTTTGAGCAGCCCCTGAGGCTCACTTTTTATATTTTCTATTTGTTGATTTGCCGCATTGGCTTGCTCAGTAATTATTCTGCAGCGCTCATAATACGCCACTCCCGCCTCTGTTAATGCCATAGTGCGTGTTGAGCGATTTAGTAGGGTAATTTCAAGTTGGGTTTCTAATTTTTTTAAATGGTAACTTGCCACCGCACGCGTTAATCCTAACTGCTTAGCCGCAGCGGTTAAACTACCCTGCTCTACAATTTGTGCAAACACCACCATACTTTTTAACTGCTCAAACGACACTTTCATAACATCTCCTAAATTTACTGCATTGTTGTATCAATTATTGAATCAATAAAGTTAAATTTATCATCGTTGTTTAAAGCATTATTAGTGCATATAGTAGTTGGTAGCAAAGTTAACTAATTTAAATCATCAAAAGGAATATCCTAATGGCTAAAAAAATACTTATGGTTTTAACCTCACATGCAGAATTGGGCAACACAGGTGAAAAGACAGGTTTTTGGGTAGAAGAATTCGCAGCCCCTTATTACGCATTTAGAGATGCAGGCGTTGAAGTCACTCTTGCATCGCCAAATGGCGGCCAGCCCCCGATAGACCCTACAAGTACTCTTGCTGATTTTCAAACTGATGCAACTAAACGCTACGACGCAGACAGTGCCGCACAAGCATTAATGGCCAATACCAAAGTGCTTAGTGAAGTAAATTCGACAGATTTTGACGCGGTATTTTACCCAGGCGGCCACGGCCCACTATGGGACTTAGTAGAAAACACCGACTCTATTGCACTTATTGAAAGCTTTATTAAAGAGCAAAAGCCAGTAGCGGCTGTTTGTCATGCCAGTGCCGTATTTTTGAATACTAAAGATGCCGATGGTAATGCACTTGTTGCTGGTAAAAAAGTAACTGGTTTTACTAACAGTGAAGAAGCGGCAGTACAACTTACCGACATAGTGCCGTTTTTAGTAGAAGACGAACTGATTAAAAAAGGCGGCGACTATCAAAAAACGGATGACTGGGGTGTACTTGTACTCGAAGATGGCCTAGTAATTACCGGTCAAAACCCAGCAAGCTCAGAACTTGCTGCTAAGAAGCTACTAACCAAACTAGGTTAATAACGATTTATAAGTAAAAAGCACAGCATTTAATGCTGTGCTTTTTTAATTGCTTTGCATTAGCAAATACAATTCCTATACTGGCAACTATTAAGCTCAACTAGGACGATTATATGGCAACCACACGGTCATTACTAACAAGCAAACGCTTCGCTATTTTTAGTATTGTTACAATTTGCTTTGTTTTACAGCTAATTAATAGCTTACCTGGCATTAATCTTAATGGTTTTGGCATTTATCCGCGCAGCATTAATGGCTTAATTGGCATACTGAGCGCGCCATTTTTACATGGCAGTTGGTGGCACTTTGCCAGTAACATGCTGCCTTTTATGGTTTTAAGTTGGTTAATTTGCCAATACAGCGTTAAGCGTTTTTATAACGTATTTATTTTTACCGCATTAGTAGGTGGTTTTTTAGTATGGGCATTTGGTCGTAGTAGTATTCATGTTGGTTTAAGTGGCGTTATATATGGGTTGTGGGGTTTTATACTTTGCTATGGCGTAATTAGACGTTCATTTAAATCCATTGTTATTGCTGTTGTCGTTGCCCTACTTTACAGCGGATTTGTTTGGGGTGTACTACCACAGCGCTTGCATATTTCGTTTGAAAGCCACTTATTTGGAGCATTGAGCGGATTGTTTTTAGGCTATAAATTAGCAAAATCCGACAAACTTAAAAGTCAAAAAACTCGCCTTTAATTTATTTTAATGGCCACATTTATTAATACATATATTTTTTTATATGTATTTCATTTAAACAGAGGTTATTTTTATGAGTGATCAAAATCAATACACCCCACCCAAAGTTTGGACATGGGACAGTGAGAGTGGCGGTAAATTTGCCAGTATTAATCGCCCCATCGCCGGCGCAACTCATGACAAAACCTTACCTATTGGCGAGCACGCATTTCAGCTTTATTCGCTTGCTACACCAAATGGTCAAAAAGCCGCTATTATGTTTGAAGAGCTGTTAGAGCTGGGCTTAACCGATGCAGAATACGACGCATATTTAATCAGCATAGGTGATGGTGATCAGTTTGGTTCTGACTTTGTAGATATTAATCCAAATTCAAAAATTCCAGCGTTAATGGATCATTCAACCACGCCGCCAACACGTATTTTTGAATCGGGCTCTATACTGCAATACCTAGCAGAAAAGTTTGATGTGCTTATACCTAAAGATTTAAAAGCTAAAACTGAATGTCGTAACTGGCTATTTTGGCAAATGGGCTCAGCGCCGTACTTAGGTGGTGGCTTTGGCCACTTTTATAGTTATGCACCCACTAAAATGCAATATCCTATTGATCGTTTCACCATGGAAACCAAGCGCCAGCTTGACGTGCTAAACCGCCATTTAAGTGCAAACGAATACATGGCAGGAGATGAGTACTCAATTGCCGATATCGCAATTTGGCCTTGGTATGGCTCTTTAGTGCTTGGCGACATTTATGATGCAGCTGAATTTTTAGATGTTGCCTCATACACTCATGTTGTACGTTGGGCTAAACAGGTTTCAAAACGCCCTGGCGTAAAACGTGGTCGTCGCGTTAACCGCACATGGGGACCTGAAGAAGAGCAACTAGCAGAGCGCCACAGTAGTAGTGACTTTTAACCTTGCTGTTATTGATAAACTAAAAAATCAGCTGTAATAGCTGATTTTTTAGTTTAGGTGTTGCCTTATTTATAATTACGCTTTAACACTCAGTATCGAATCACCTTGTGATAAAGCAAACTTTTCTTGAACCGCCGATAAAATAGAACTTTTATCTTCGTCATTTAACTGGCTTGAATACTGCGCTAACAACTCATCTAAATAACTAACTACATCTTTAGTATTTACTTGCTCAATTGAATTTTTAGGCGGTGGTGGCGGGCGCTGACCTTCAGGTCGAGCATCATCACCTATGCTTTTAGCGTCAAACTCCAACTCGTCCATTAGCTCAGCCAACTCTTTTGTTGGCGCTATACCTTGCTCTTTAAGTGCAGCTTGAATACTTAGCGCGTTTTCTGCCGTTAAATTTTCGGCATCGAATTCAGCGAGTGTTTGTTTTACAAAGTCACTTTGTGCTGTTGTTAACTTTGCGGTTTGGCTACTTTGTTGCAGCACCAGGCTTGCAGAATTACTGCTAATATTATTAATCATTACAGTATCCTTTCAACGCTTACGACGAGGTGGTTTATGATCATTTACTTCTTGCTCACTAATTTCGCCATTACCATCTGAATCTATTTCGTCAAAAATTGTTTGTGCGTCTTCGCCGTGTGGTGGTTTTTTAGCGCTAAACTCTGCATAGCTAATTACGCCATCGCCATTGGTATCCATGCTTGAAAAATCAGGTTTAGGTGGTTTGCTATCGCTGCCTCTTGCTGCAACATTTACTGAAAAAGCAACCGACAATAGTGTAATAATTGTAAGTGATGATAAGTGTTTCATGCTCGTAACCTTTTGTTTAATTAATAACAAAAGATTACGCTGTAAAAATGCAAATAATGTGCAAATAATGAGGAAGTCAAAATAATGTATATCGCTAATGCATAAATTTAAAATGATAGCAAAATGCTAATGCGAGTAAAAAGCTAAAGTGGTTATTAATTACTTACGTTAACGCATCGTATTATGCTAATTAATCAAACATTTTGTTGTTAATTACACTGCTGTGGATTTACAAAGCGATAACCAACACCATAAACCGATTGAATAACGCTGTCGGTTTTGGTTAATTCGTCCAGCTTTTTACGCAATTTTTTTATATGACTATCAATAGTACGCTGGCTCACAATACGTTGATCGGCGTACATAGTATCCATTAAGCTATCGCGCGAATAAATACGGTTAGGGTTGTTAAACAAGGGCTTAAATAACTGAAACTCAACATTGGTAAGCTCAATACTTACTGCTTTGTATTTTACACTGTAGGTGCTTTCATCAAGTTGCATAACATTGGTTTTTGGCTCAACGTTATTCAAGCGCCTTAAAATAGCTTTAACACGCGCCACCAGCTCCGCATAACTAAAAGGCTTACAAATATAATCATCGGCTCCTAATTCAAGCCCAAGTAATCGGTCAATCTCCTCTACCTTTGCCGACACCATAATGATAGGCACATTAGAGAACTGCCTAATTGCTTTACACAATTCAATTCCGCTTTGACCAGGTAGCATTATGTCGAGCAAAATCACACTAGGCTTGTTAATTTCAAGCCAAGGTAGTACTTCATTACCATGATGTATTTGATGCGTTATGTAATGATGGCTTGTTAAAAAATCGCTTATTAAGTTAGCCAGCTTAACCTCATCTTCTACAATCAGTATTTGCTCTTGCATAGTGTCCTCTAAGCTTTAAATAAGGGTAATTTAATAATGATAGCAAGACCGCCTAAACTAGATTTTTCAGCTTTAATCTCGCCTTTATGACCTTTAACTATGTGCTGACAAATAGATAACCCTAAACCCGAACCGCCCTCTTGGCGATTTCGCGAACTATCTACTCGGTATAAATACTCAAATAAGTGCGATAAATGCGATGGCTCAACCCCCACGCCATTATCTTCAATAATAAGCTGTAAATACATTTGCCCTTTAATACTTATATTACTCGCCGTTAATGAAATAGTAGAGCATTGTGCGTAATGCACTGCGTTCATTAAAATATTATCGAATAACTGTAAAAGGCGTGTTTTATCTGCTTGAACGGTTATATTTTTTGCAGCATTTAATAGGTAAAGCTTTATATTATGTTGCTCAAGTATAACCAGATATTTTTGCTCAATAGTATTTAATAACAATGCCATATCAGTAGCTTGCATAGTGTAATGCATGCCCCCTAACTCTGCGCTATTGAGCATATGCAAATCGTCTATTAAGCGCTTTAAATGCAGGGCTTCGTCGTTGGCCGAGTTTATATTTTTTGCATTTGGCTCGCGTATGCCAAGTAGCATAGCTTCAAGCTCACCAAGCAAAATGCTCATTGGCGTTCTAAGCTCATGAGAAATATTGGCAAGCCAGCGTTTACGTACTTGCTCGTCTTTGGCGAGCGTAAATGCTAGCGTATTAAAATCCTCGCTTAACTGCCCTAGTTCGTCTTTTCGATCTAGGGTCAGCTTAGTCTCGTAATTGCCTTGCGTTAAGCGGTGCATACCGTTAGCTATTTGTTTTACTGGGCTAACTAAATGCCGAGATAATAAAAAGGTAACCAGTAATGTAAGCAGTACCGCCGCTAAAGCAATAAACCATAAGTAGTTTGTTTGCTGCTGTAAAAAATCAAGTTCGTAGCCATCAACTAAGCTATCTCTTTTGGATACAGCTAAATAACCAACCGCTTTATTATTCACTGTAATGGCTGTAGTCATATAGTTTAAATTACTTAAATACCTGCCCACTATTCGCTGTTTATTTTCGTCAAGCAAAGCATAATGAGCAATATTTTCAGGAGGTGGTCGGCGCGCGCCTAAAACAATATGCTCGGATGGTGGTGGCCGGCGCATCATTCGCCCTCTTGGATCAGGGCTTTTTGGTAACTTAGATAAAAACTGGCTGTTTTCTAGTTGCGATTCTATAAGCATTCTAAAGTTTTTGTCGCCGCCAATAACTAACTCCCACGAGGGCGTTTTTTGATACTGCTTTGCAAGTTGTAGCGTAAGTGGTTCTAATGCTTTTATCTCTTTTGCATTAACAAAATCAATAACGCCTTGCCCTATACTCCACTGTATAAGTATTACCATCCCTGCAATAACACTAAAGGTAAAACTAAATAGTATTAAAAAAAGTTTATTATGAATTTTCATTAATGCGTATTTTTAACCTTGCTAGGAAAGCTTTCAAATCGGTATGTTATAAACTCTTTGGTTTGATCATTAACATACAACGTAGCAACTATTTTTTTGCCCTGAGCGGTCCAATACATGTGACCATGATTATTTAAAGTAACCGATACGGTATTTATACCACTTTTAAATAAGTTAGCAGGTAAATGCAATGCATGTCCGTAAATTCGCTGTATTTTAACGCCATTAATATATAAATGAGCGTGGCCTTGTAAAAAACCGGTATTTTCGTTTGTTGTCGCGCTCATCATTTGTTGCATGTTCATGGCGCCCTCAGGAGGCACTGATAAATCATAACGCTGTGTATCTAGAATTAAGTTATAACCCGACATACTATCTTTTAATAACTTAAGGCTCAGTGCCGGTGTGGGTGCAGCGTTTGGTACTGCAATAGGCATATGGCTATGATCCATCATTTCCTGCTGCGCAAAGAGCTTAAAGCTCAATAGCACAGCAGTAGTTAGGATCAATGCGTATTTAAAATAACGCATAGTTACTCCTTACCTTCTTGGTGGTGGACCCATTGTTTCGCCCGTATCACAGCGACCAATTGAATTATCAGCTAATTGACCTTTAAAACGTGGCCCAATTTGATAAGGGAACGAAGGCTGTAATTTACCATCGCTGTCTAACGAAAGTGTTATGTGGTAGTGATAACCTTTACCATCGTTGGTATCGTGGCCGTTATGCTCATCAAGTTGTGCACCTGCTACTGTTTTTTGGGCGTAGTAATAATCTTCAAAATAATAACCGTCGTCGGCATTTAATGTATTACCTGAAAGTGTTGTTACTTCTGCGCCAATAGCTGGGCCTGTATCGCTTATTTGTGTACCTTGGCTAATATCGTATTGATTGACTAAAGTACAGCTTCGCTCACCTTGCGTACCACAACCGCCCTCGCTTGTTGATGCACCATAATCGCGCATTTCCCAACCGCTTAATGCAAGTTGCCCGTTACTTTCATAAGGGCCATAAAGTGGGTAGCCATCAGCTGCAAAACCATAAATTGGTGAATGTGCATCGCCATCATCTTCAAGTAAATCAGCTAAGCAGCTCGTGTAAAAATGATGATGATATTCTCCGTTAGCAGCGTGTCCGCCACATACATCCACATCGTATTGTTCGGCAATTGGCGCTAACGTATACCAAACATTATTACCGTAGCTCATACCATCGCCCCAATTAAATATGCTGGTGCCATTAACCATTAAACCAACTGTACCTAGGCCAGTTTCACAGGTTTCGGTGTCAGGTAAATCGGTGGGTGTTATTGGAAAGTACGCTTCTACAGCTTGTTCAGTCGGACAACCAGGTCCTGGAGGCCAATAGCCTGCACCGCCTGTATCATTACAATTTTCAGTGCTGCTGTTATAACCTATGTCTTCACCAAAAGAGATTGTTTGCCCTACTGCTGCTGAGGTTACACCGTTATAAAAATCGGTGGCTGCACGTGGGCGGTTATTTAGCGCGTCTACTTGCTCTTGTGTAAGCGTTACGTCATATTTTGGAATATCTGTGGTTTGCACGTACATGTATTCAACGTCAGCATCATCTTGTGCAACGCTAACAACTTCAACTGATTGCACATCTTCAACCACTGCACCATTATTTTGTATATAAGTAGAAGTTGTATCCTTGTTAATTAGCCAACTAGCAAGCTTTGCACTGGTATTGCTAGTATAATCTGATGATGCACGCACAGTAATTGTTACACTATCTATAACAACATCATTAGTGCCATCATCTGCACTGAGTTCAAATATCAGTGCTTCGTCGGTTAATACCTCAGGTGCTACAAACTCTGTTGACGTTGCAGTACTTAAAGATAAACTAACGATTGTGCCCGATGTTTGCGACCAGCTAACCGATACTTCACCATCATCTTCAACCGTAGCGTTTAAATAAACGGTATCACCCGCATTAACTATTTGATCAATACCCGCATTAACTGTTGGAGCTGCATTACTGACTATTTCGCCTTCAATAGTTGCACTTGTTGAATCGCTATTACATGCGCTTAAAGCGATGCAAAGTGCACTTAATGCGAATAACTTAGCTACATTCGAGGTTTTTGTTTTAGAGTGCGTTTTCAATGTTTGAACCTTTACATTAACGTTTAATAAAACAAAGTTAACAAGTAAAAGTGCAAACAATGTGCACAAACTAAGGAAGAATCTACATTATAATTACAATTGTGGCCTTTTGAGCACAAATTTATCTTTGGTTGTACTAAAGTAATCGCCGCCCATTTTGCCCACTGCATTTAATAATTTGGGATCAATATAGCCATTACTCATCACGCTATCGTTTATACAAATACCCACTACATCCAATAACATCATTTTTCCGCCGCCAGGCTCATTGGAAATGCTAATAACCTCGCGTAACTTACATTCAAACCGTACTTTTGAACCGGCAACACTTGGCGCGTTAACTAACAGACTTGGAGCTTGGGCGATGTTAGCTGCATCAAATTCACTTATATCACTAGGATAATTTGCACAACTTTGATTCATTTTTTCAACTAGCTCTTGGCTAACTATATTAACCACACATTCTTTAGTTGCCATTAAATTACTGAGCGTATCTTTATTCGTTTTATCACTTGGGTTTACTTGCGTAACGCTTAAAACAGGTGGTTTGCAGCTAGCCACAGTAAAAAATGAATAAGGCGCAATATTCGCAATACCTTCACTATTTAATGTGCTTATCCATGCAATTGGTCTAGGGCTTATTGCGCCTACTAAGTAGGAGTAAACATTTTGACTGGTGTTTTCGGTTAGATCTAAAAACATACTTTTCCCTTTAATACATTAAAACTAAATCTTAATTCAAAGTAGTTACGTATAGGCTTGGCTGACTTAGCTAAATAACAAACTAATTTTTATCTCCATTTAAAGCAATAAACAAATTATATGAAAATAAACATAGTGTGGTTTAAACGCGATTTACGTCTTAGCGATCATCAACCATTAAAAAATGCATTTAGTAACGGCTTACCTACCCTATTACTTTATAACTTTGAGCCATTAATGCTTGAAGATGCACACTACAATGAGCGGCATTGGCGCTTTGTATATCAATCAATAGTTGAGTTAAATAATCAACTGACACGCTTTAATGCCTGCGTTTATATATTTAATTTAAACATGGGTGACTTACTTGAATCGTTAAAGACGCAGTTTGAAATAGTTAATATTTTTAGCCATCAAGAAATAGGTTTAAACAATACCTTTGAGCGCGATAAAGCCATTAAAGTGTGGTGCCAACATAACCACATTAATTGGCAGGAGTCGCAAACAGGCGCAGTAATTCGCGGCAAAAAAAATCGTAATAATTGGAACGAGCGCTGGCAGCAAACAATGCAAGCACCTATCGCGGTTCCTAATTGGAAAAGTATAAAAACAATTACCCTCAATAATTACCAAGCACCTGAATTACCAAGCGCTTACACCCAAAATCACGACAGTTTTCAACAAGGCGGCCCGCTGCAAGCACGCACTGTATTACAGAGCTTTTTTGCCGAACGTGGTAAAGGTTATCAAAAAGGAATATCAAGCCCAAGTTTAAGCCAAGTACATTGCTCTCGGCTTTCGCCGTATTTAGCCTGGGGGAACATTAGCCTTAGGCAAGTGTACCAAATGGCCTTTGACGAATATTATTCAAAACATCCTGATAAAAGAGGCTGGAAGCGCCCACTTGCTGCGTTTGTATCGCGCTTGCATTGACACTGCCACTTTATGCAAAAGTTTGAAAGCGAATGCTCTATGGAGTTTTTAGCACTTAATCCGGGTTATCACGTATTTCCGTATCGTGATGACGAACATGTAAAAAGCGATATTGAACGCTGGGCGCAAGGTCAAACAGGTATTCCAATTATTGACGCTTGCATGCGCTGTTTAAAAGCCACAGGTTATATAAACTTTAGAATGCGCGCCATGCTTGTAAGCTTTGTAACACATCATTTAAATATAAGCTGGCAGCAAGCAAGCTTTCCTCTTGCTAATTACTTTTTAGATTTTGAACCAGTAAAAGGAATATGTAAAATAAGAACAGGATACTTTTGGAGCGCTTATATCATAAGGGCTAGAGTTAAAATAAGTATCCTGACGAAGAATGATAAAATTTCCTTACAGGATACTATGAAAAACGAATTTTTCGGTCATTCTGAAACCTATAGACTCGGTTAGGATTTAGAACAGGATACTAATTGTCATCGATGAATAAAGGTTGCTATATGGTGGGTCAAGAGAGATTTTAGACTTAATGACAATGCCGCTCTATTTAATGCTTTAGAGTCGAATGGCATTGTTATACCGATGTACCTTTTTGAACCGCTATTAATGAATGGACCTGATTGGGGTAGTTTTCATGCTGAAGCAATAAGTGGTGGCGCTATGTCACTAAGTAAAAACCTCACTCACTTCAATAGTAAACTTTTAACTTTTGGCTCCTCTCCAATTGACGCTGTAGAGCAAATCCGCCAGAGAGTAAATTTAAGTGGGTTTGAAGTTAAAGAGGTTTTTTCGCATGAAGAAACGGCTCTTACACACACATATGAGAGAGATAATGAGTTTAAAAACTGGTGTCAAAACAATAGTATTCAATGGCATGAATTTACAAATAACGGTGTTATTAGGGGACCTATAGATAGAAATCATTGGGAAAAACGTTTTGTAAAATACATGATGCAAGAACGACCAAAATTTCACAAAGATAAACTTTCTGCCAGTTTTCCTGAAAAACTAAAAAATATATTTCAAGATAAGTTTTATGATAATTCTGAAACTCACAGACCCTCTATTTCCGCATCAGAATACATGAACGTAAGCGAACGGTCAGGAAACCTAATACTTAAGGATTTTTTAAATAATTGAGGTCAAAAATACAGGGGTTGCATTAGTAGTATGAATAGAGCAACTGAAGCTTGATCTAGGCTATCTGCACAAATTGCGTGGGGCTCGTTGTCTTTAAGAACAGTCTTGCAGGAGTGTGATAAAAGAATTGAAGGAATTAATACCAAAGATCCCATCACATCAAAACATTGGAGGTTTAGTTTAGTAAATTTCAGATCTAGGCTTTTTTGGCATTCACATTTTGTTCAGAAGCTCGAAAATCAAGTTGATATGGAGTTCAATGCTGTAAATAAAGCATTTAGAAGTGGCTTGCCGTGCATCTATGCGGAAATCGACAATTGCGAGCACAATAAACGTTTAGAAGCATGATTACATGGGGAAACAGGGTTCCCAGCTATCGATGCAGCCATGCGTTATTATCAAAGATATGGATGGCTTAATTTTCGATCTAGAGCAATTATTACTAGCTTTGCATGTAATGCGCTTAGGTTGCCATGGCAAACGGTCCTATACGAACTGTCGGAAGACAATAATGTTTGAAACTTTTTTGCCTTCCCAGTCCGTTCCTTTCGTGTCAATAGAAGGTATGTATGACAATAAAGATCAAAACTTAGATTCAATCAACGTGCCTATCCAAAGAAAAATTGTGACAACAAAGATTAAAACTCACTTTTGGACAAAAACGCTTCTGAGTGCCTCAGGGCGTGAAGCCGACGGTGGTAACCTACATCATGCACGATTAAAACATGGCTCTGCTCCCTCTAACTTTAGTCTTTGTTATCAGTGAATGATTGGGCTAGTGAGGGGTTCATAAGGATTAGGTTGGCAGGTCGCGATGTATAGAATACTAACGTAAATGCATGATATGATTTCATTTCATTATAAAAGGGAGATAAAATATGAATATGCATGACATTTCTGTAGTTGCTGAAACTAATGACTGCAATGAAGCTAATGAGTTTTTAAAATTAGGATGGAAACTTCTACAAACTTCGAGCGGTTATTTTTTTGAAGAAGATATAGAATTTAGAAAAGTTCAACAAAAATGCTACACTTTATACAGTCTAGGCTGGGTAAATAGTTCGGCAGAAGCTGAATATCCAGAATCTTATCTTAGACTCACAGGCCCATTTTAGGGTAAGAAGAGGTTGTTCATGTTTTTCACATGAATAAAATTCTAAATTTTATAAATCACCTTCGGGTGGTTTTCTCTGTCTGTTATTTACCTTGGTTTCACCCTGCTTGCAGTTAAACCCTAACCTACACGCTTTATGTAGTAAAATAATACATTCATACAAACAGAAAAATATAGGGAACTACTAAAGCTGTAGCCAGTTTTCAATACCTAGTAAGCAATGCCAAAAAATCATTTTAAAAGGATCTTGCCGTGAGCAAGCTGAGCTTTGCCAAATTACTAAAAGCGTTTCCTTAACACTAATGTCGATAAGATGCTTAAGTTAAGGGCCAACCAAAGGTTATAAAACATTTTCCCATGTCACTGTACTATGTCAGCTACCAAATCAATTTACAAATGAGACTACTTTTTCTATAAAGTTATTCTCTTTCTCCGAACTTTGACCTTACTCCAATGCTGTTTGCATGCGACCTTTAATGTAGTCCAAAACCACCAACATCATTAAGACAACCGAAAACTAAACAAATACAGGAAGATTCAAGCCTTCAGCGATAACCGTTAACCTAAACTCCTTTGAAACTTAACGCCGCATTTAGCCTTGGAATAACATGGGCTATCCTAGAGTGAAGCGAAACCTGCGAACGTTATAGAATCACCCTTTAACGATTTGTTATTATTATTTAGCCCAGATATCATCTTTGTGCCAATCACGAGGGAAGCCAGCTGAATGACATTTTAATTGAGCTGCAGGGTACTTAATGAAAAGACTTTGTAAAGTTCTTTTTATGTCAAACCCCATATCCAAACGGTCATCAATTAGTTTTAACAACACACAGAATAAATAGATCTTATTATTATTTGTAGGTAAGTATTTAGGATCTAACTTATTTAAAACCCCGCCAGCCTGTCGATGATTGGCATTCCATACCCTAGAATGATGGGCACAGCGGTTTCTCACATCTCTAATCGCTGTAATCCAATTATTAAGCTCTTTGTAATTTCGAGCTCCGAAGTCATGAGCAAGTGTATTTAGTTCATTTGTATTCTGAGCCCCTTGAAAAATAGACTTTTCTAAAGATGAATAAACAGTTCTAACTTGCCCAAAGGTAGCTAGTTCTGTTAGAACCCAAAACGGTGGTAACTGCTTAAAGTTAGCATTTACCTCATTGTAATAATTGTCTTTAAAGTGTTTAGAGAAGTCATCTTGAGATTGCTGAAAGTAGGATGCTAAGCTTGCTCTGACACCATCCATAGAGTAAATTTTATTCTTAAGGAAAAGCTCGTTTTCTAGATACCAATATGGGTTATTTGAATGAGAAGCTACAACTTGATCTAGCTTTGAACGTAACTTAATCTCAATTCTACAAATCATAGTAAAGATAAAATTGCGCAGCTCTTCATCAAATCGATATAACTCAACTCCTTGCTCGAAAGCTGAATGAGGGACATATGAAGACAAGGTTGCATCTAGGAATGGCCAGAGGTAGATTTTAAAACGGTAATAATTTACATTTTCTAAGAATTTTTGGGCACTTTGCTCGTCACCAACAGTTAAACCTTTCGTTTTCATATAGAAGACTAGATCTTCTGGGGACTGGTATTCTTTATCATAAACACGGTAAGCCACAAAATTTCCTTTTTTATAGACATAAAAAAACCCACTGACTTCCAATTAAGGAGTAGCGGGCGTTGTTATATATAATCTTAGGCTGTGTTCGTATTGTTGTCAAGAAATATGATTAAGATCATATTGCAATTTATCGAACACAATCCTGGGGGCTCATAACACCCCAAAACGGCGTTTAATAATGCTATCAGACAAAATTAGCCTCCGACTCAAAGAAGTAGGAATAAATTTAACGTTTCAATGACCGCTACTCGCTCTTTGCCGAAGTTCGGCTTAGTGCTATCAGTCGTAACTCGTTTCTGCCCCTATTCGAGTTAGGGTAAGTACTCATGCTTGCAAAATTCATGAATGCTTACCCTAACAGAAGTTATCCGAGCTCTGCACAATATCTAGACATTATATTTCATTGGTCAGCTTTCTGAGCTTTCGGTACGCGTAAGCATTATGTTGTGGTCCGTTATAACTGACCGCGACAGTTTATTGATGATATTCAGTGCTAATCTATTATTCAACAGGATCAATATTGTCGGTTAGCTTGAAATTTCGCATATGATACATCATGTTTGCGTTAAGGCGAGCTTGTTCATTAACACTTAGAAAATCAATCCGTCCATTTGGGAGCTTTCTTACTTTGAGTATTCCTTCCATAGATACATTAGCATTCACATACAACTTACCTTGTTTAATAAAATTATGCATATAGTGAAATCGAAGTTCGAAATCAGACCTAGTCTCTGGTGTATCATATGTTCCAAAATTCATGATCCCTCCAATATTATCCGAAAGAAATTAGTCTAACAGGCTCTAGATCCAACTCAAATACCCAAATCAAACTGAATCCATGTGGTAGTCTGAGAGCGTTCGAGTCAATCGATAAGAAGCATCCCTCATGGATCGGAGCTCCTTCATATTTTTCTTTTAGTCGTCCTGACTTCCACCAACCTCGCTTCAAATTGGAATTGCTTGCCCCAGTTATCCTCATAAAGTGCGTGGTAGGTATTGCCGGTGTAAAACTACCAAAATACGCAGGAAAAGCTTCAACATTAGCACAAGTGTCAATCAAGCAAGTTTTATCTAGTGAAGGCTTATCTGTTGATAAGAACCGCCCAGAAGGCAGAGGAAGATTTTCTGGACTGTCAGTAAGGTACGCAGTCAGTCTAACTAGTCTCAGTTTGTCTTTGTGCCAAACTCTTTCACAGTAGTCTAAGTAAATACTATCACCATGTACCGGTGCTGGTTGTGTAGAGCGTATCCAATTTATAGCTTGGGATTCAAAATTTGTGATTCTTAAGTTATCTAAGCGAGTTGGATTATACTTTCTGAAAATGGCTTCGATATGTTTGTACTCCGGTTCCTTTGCAACCTTATGCAAGGCTACATTAAACGCATAGCTAACTTTATCAGACCAGCGGTTAGGGCATTCTGCATTTCCGTAATACCCTTCAGCCAACAACTGCTCTAATTCTAAGCTAGCTTCTAAAGATAGTGGAGAGCATGTTTCTTGAAGTATTGATTCTACTTGAGCCAGTACAGAAGAACTCAGCACACCCAGCTTCATCAACTTGGGCCAGTTAGATCGAACACATTCCGCCCATGTAGGTAACTCAACATCATCGGATGTGCTTTTATTAGTTTCACCATTGAAGCGAGCCGCCAATGTACCCAAAGCCTCCTCAGCAGACTTTGCCCCTTGCACTGCAGCTTGTCTAGTAATGCGCACTAAAACTGAATATCTACCGACATGTTTGCAGTTTTCTTGTATCGAATTAAAGTCAAGCTCTTGAGCCAGAGCTTCCCATACTTGTTGTGACATAGATGTTTGCTCAAGAGCACCACAAATTAAGTCGGGATGAGTGCCGCTGTTCATTGAAAAAGCTTTTGCCCCAAATAATTGAACAAAATTTGGGTAGCTCTTTGACAACCAAATCAGCATCTCTGATGCTTTTTCGCGTCTCAACCATGTAGGGTGTTCGACAACATGAAGAATTAGCTTAGCTAAGCAATCAGATAAACCATCGTCATTCTTTAGAAACGTATATGTATCAGCCTCTTCTAGACTTCCAACCATTAAGCTAGTATGTTCATTCGTTAGTTTTAAGAGCTGGGCTTGTTCGTCATAAGGGCAATGACTTGCTAACCATGTGATTAAACTTTCTGCGATTCTCCAGCTCTCTGTGTAACGTTTACCTACGATTAAAGGTGAAAGCAGCTTAACTAAATCAGAAACAGAGCTATCAGTTTGCAGCAGTAGTGATCTTCCTTCCTTAACAGCCGATGTAGACTCATTCCATATGGACCACCCACCATCTTGAATCGCATTCATTGCTGAGATGACTTCGTTTTTTGCTTCGGAATTATTCCTACGGCGAAGGTGTCTAGACGCATTAGATAAGGCTACGTTAGCCTCTTCAATAGAGTTAGAGCTGCCAAAAGTCCCTGGTAAGTGAATTGTATCGGAATCTTTTGTTTCTGCTTCTCTATTATCAGATTTTGAGCCTTCTCTTGATGGAGTTTTAGTCAAGTCTGTACCTAGCTGGGCGATGCTCTCCTGAAATCTAGCTGCGAAAACTTTTTTCACATGCTCATTTAGATTGGAGGCTAACGATGAAATGAACTCAGAACGGTCATTTAAACTATCAAATTCAGACTCACAAATAATCTCCACCCTATCAAGAGCTAGGTCTAGATAGGTATTATCATTTGCCAACTTGTTGATTAAAAGGCTATAGGCATGCGCAAACTTGTCTCTGTGGCGTGAATCGCCAAATTGGAAGCACTCCAACAGAACCCAACATAGCTGCCAATCAGCCTTAGGAATCAGAGGGGTAATGAGAGATAGAATTGAGTCTTGTTCATCCAGAGCTGCTCCTGGGAAACGAGTGCCTCTTAGCGTTGAAACTCTGTCTATATCTCCACGAGTAACTTCTTGATGCATTTGTTCAAGCGTTCCGTAGGTTTGGCGAATAAAGTAATCTACAGCGCTTTGAACGGAGCCTCTTTGACACAAAGCTCCAATGAAGTCTCGCTTAGCGTATCGAACAAAACGCTGGAAAGTCATCTCACCATCCGCGGCATCTAGAAGGCCTGCTATTTGACATATGACTTCTGGTTCAACGATGTATTCTTTGTCAATAGACTCTAGTGCAGTAATACTTAAACCTAGCTGATCTTCCTTATACCAACTCGGTCCCATGGAGAATGATAAGACAAGTTGATAAGTTTTATTCGCTTGGTCCGAAGCATCTAACCTTGCATAGAGTGGAATTATACTTAACAGCTCCGGAACGAGCTCATATCTATTCTCTAGGTTAGATGTTACGTATTCTTTCCAACGATCCAGCAATAGAAATGCTTGATCCTCTACTTCCACGTCTAATGGCTTACTAACAACTG
The DNA here is from genome assembly GCF_017653575.1 of Pseudoalteromonas sp. K222D. Taxonomy (NCBI): domain Bacteria; kingdom Pseudomonadati; phylum Pseudomonadota; class Gammaproteobacteria; order Alteromonadales; family Pseudoalteromonadaceae; genus Pseudoalteromonas; species Pseudoalteromonas sp. K222D. Next base: position 8,390 of record NZ_JAGGDL010000005.1, on the reverse strand, counting down.
TTGTTAGAACTTGGTTTAGAATATTTCTAAAGCCTTCTGAGTAAATACCGCATTGGCAGTCAAATTGCTCCTCTATAAAATTCAATAAGTCACAAATTCTACTATGATATATCTCAGTAATTAATTTTGTAATTGATTGATATATATTTGGAACAATGCTCTCTGGCAAGCCATAGGCGTCTTCCCATTGAACACGCTGTGCGAGACTGAACCTTAAGTGGTTTAAAATATCTTGATTTAGAGTTTTCCAGACAGTTTCTAGCCCTATTGTATCGCCGATTTCTTTGAATCGCCTTGCAGCACCATCACACCAAGCGATGGCACTACATATTGAACTAAGCCCATTTAACCATGAACTTGAAGATAGGGGGATTAACTTGGGGCAGGTGAATTCAGGCTCAATAAACGCTTTTTGCTTCCATACTGCCATACAATTTTCTAATTCAGAATAATCAATAGTGACATTGTCATCTGCAATAAATGATATGGGTAAAAGTTCGTCATCAGCGGGCTCTCCTAGCGCCAAAACAATATTTTTAGGCGCACCAAGGGATAGATAGCAATCAACTACACTCGGATGTACTTTATTCTGTTCATTCCACGCATCTGAAACTAAAGTTTCTATATCAGAAAAAACCTGGTCAAGTAACTCCTGGTCATAATTTACTTCATATCTTTCGCATAGGCCCTGATATAACGGAACTAAAAATACGATTGGTTCTGCTATCTCACTTAAAGGTCCGGAGTAAAACTTTCGCAATTGAGAAATTGACATATAACTGCTAGTAAAGCACATCAATGCAGCTTGCACGTAGGTTATCATTTCACTTCGAATAAGTTTGCTTGCTTCCTTATCTCTTGCAGTTTTGTCGATAGCTTTCATCCAATAAAACTGGAAATTAGCAAGTAATAATCGCGAGTTATCATCCCCTGCGCGAATTTTTAGAAGGAATTGCTGGATTTGAAGGTTATAAATATCTAGAAACTCTCTATAAGAAAGTCCATCTTCGTTAGATACCTGTTCAAGAGCTTCTGTTAAGTACTTCTCTACTATACCTAACAACTCTAAAGCTTTCTCATGGCTGTTTGAGTCTACAAGCTTCAATGCAACGATAAGTGCCTCTTGTAACGGTATAATTAACTGTCCATATCGACTTACATGCTGCAAAGCTTCCTGTTCTTTCCCAATAGAGATCAAAGCACTCGCCATTAAATCAGCAGATTGAGCAAACAATGTGTCATACCGGAATTGAATTCTTTGGCAAAGTAAAAGGATGCGAACCGCTTCAACCAGGCTACCAAGCTCTGTTGCCGCTTTCAAAACATCTTTAAGATCTTCTAGGAGAGTATCAGGCTCGATGCCTTGATACACGCAATCGTCAATCCATTTTTGAGTACATAGAGCTACCACTTGTGCTTTGTCAGTGCCTTCAGCTTTAAGACCATGGTAGATCAAATTGAGCAAGCAGTATTTTTTTTGTATTTGCTTCTCACAGTGTTCAGCTAACCGCAACTGGAGATCCTGTTCTCGTAATACTGTCTTCTCAAGAAGAAAATCAGAAAAAGAAGAGTGATATATCGCTGTTTCAGTTGGGCTCAACAACAAGTGTTGTATTCTTCCAAGAGTGCCTAAAAGTATGGCCTGTTCATTTGGGTTCAAAATCTCTATAAAGTGACTGATAGGAATCCCCCAACGCAAACGAACTGCTATTGCTAGCAAGTTTACAGCGTCGTTATCCTCTTTCAGTTTTAGCCACAACAAGTCATAGTACTTTCGAATGCTGCCGTCGATTAATGGCAAATTTTTTAGTTCGTCATTACTAGTACCTGAGTTCACGAGATCGATTAAGTAACGAAGATATAGTGGATGCCCTTGCACTCGTTCGCAAATCAGACTTACAGTTGTTGAGTTAGAGTGCTCTGCAGTAAGAGCACTATAACAAAAACTTTGAACTGCACTATCACTGAGAGAGGGTATAGAGATGCATGATTCGCGGTTTAGCCTATTACCTAATCGAGTCGCAAACTGTTCATAGTTTGGTGCAGAAAGAACAATTACCACTCCTGATGGTAGTTTCATAGGTAATAGACCAATGAACTTAGTTAAGGTGTCAGCATCTTGTCGTTCGACTTCATCAAGTCCGTCAATAAATAATATCCCGGTTTTCCCATTAGAAGAGTAAGTTCCACTTAACTGTAACAATAGCTGCTCTGTTTTATTTATTAGCTCTGGGTAATCGAGCGTTTCTTTGCGTCCAGGAGTGCCTGTGATGAACATCGAAACTTGCATGTTTAGCCAGTTGAAAAACTCTTGAGGTTGAGCTAATCGAGTTGCATTTTTGGTGCTTTTTCTTGGAGTAAAGCTGTATGTTCCGAAGTGTTCTAAAGAAGGGAGTTCTGGTGAATAGGCCTCACAAAACGTTGATTTACCAATACCATGAGCCCCGTTAATGAAAATATAGCTACCGGTTTGTGCAGAGATAAAATCATCGAATTGTTCTGTGAATGCCTTCCTAGAGGCTAAGCGTTGACTTGTTGAATGTTTTTTATTCGTTTCAATAGCAATGCCAAAGCTGTTCAAAAAGTCACATAGCCTAGATATAGATATAACACCGATGGTTTTTTCTACAGAAACTCGAATAACACCAACGCAAACATCATTGCAAACTAGTGCCGCTCCAGACAAGCCTTGATAGTCGCTTAAAGATATCGGTTCATCTATGCTTATTTCTATATCTGAGCCTAACTTAAGGCTTTCGAAAGTTTGAACAATCGATCCTTCTAACCGATGTCCCATAGTCAGCTTGCTAGCAGGCCATCCATAGGAATAAAAGCGGTTTCCACCTAAAGGTAATAAGTCACTAAGCTTGATTGGAGAGATTTCACACACAGCTTCTAACTGTACTAAAGCAATGTCTAACTTTGCGTCATGTCCAATAACACGAGCTTTCAGTACTGAAGGGGAGGAACTAAAATTAAAAGTGACACTTACTTCTGAATCACTTTCAATTGCTTCGGCTACGCAATGGTAAGCAGTTAATACGATTTCCGATGTAATTAGTGAGCCTGTACCTGTCTCTTCACCACATTCAACCATACAAGTTGCCACTTTCATTTCAGTATCTAACATGATTATTCCTTGGTGATTTCTATCCAGTTAGTAGCGTCTTCTTCAACAATGAAAGTAGCGCCTGTAGTTGTTTGGAAATCTTTAATTTCTCTCGATTCTGGAGTCGAGTAGTTAAAATAGAGAGTCCTCGTAAAACTCGCTTCTCTGTCGACTATTGCCCAAAGAAGCTCAATATCAGGGTGGTTATGTTTACTTCCATTCGAGGAAATGAAATACATTGGAGCATCTACAGTGCTAAGTAGTTCTGGGCTAGTATTATAGTTGCTTCCGTGGTGAGATATTTTAATTGCATCAAACATCATGGACTCACCTTGTGACTTCATTTTAAGGAGTTCTTTCAAAACCTCCTCAGCCCACGCGTCTGCAAGCATTAATACTCGAAGACCATCGAGTTCGATAACAGTCGCAATAGAGCTTCCGTTAGTCGGTGAGTTGTCTGGTTTGTATGCGTCTTCGAGATTTTTCTTACGTCCTGCAGATATGAGTTTTTTTCCTCTAGCTTGCCCTTCACTGCTGTACTCAAAATTAAGTTCGAAAGCATCGTCGATTGCCTGGTTAGAACCTATAGAACCGACAAAGCCATAGCGTCTTAAATCCCGCTTCCATGACTTTATTAAGCCATCCAATCGTTCTTTTGATGGTGTTAGCACCTTTACTAAACCATCCTGAAATCGCTTGTGTTGCACATGATTGATACAAACGCTTTCACTTCCATCGCCGCCATTCCAAACATACCCTCCAGCATGAATCAAAGATGCTAATGTTGAGCCTTGACGTGCGCTTATTTCGTCGTAATTTGACGTTGCATTAAGCTCTTTGGGGTGACCTCGTCTATTAATTGCATTTATGACCTCACAATCTTGAGGTGATAATTCAGTTTCGTTCAATGATGTAAGACTTCGAAGGCTGTTGTGCCAGATACCTTCAACAGAAACAATATTGTTTGTTTCTGAATGGCTGTTTAATAGAAGAAAGCGAATGATACCTCCAATGTGATCAGCATCAATGTGGGTAACGATTACTAAATTTAAACATGCACCTCTACTTGCGATCTCTTCTAGATCTTGTCGTATGTATGAGTTGAAAGTTCTGGCATATCCAGCGTCTATAAGGATATTCGTCTTTTCTGAACTTATTAGAAAAGCATCCCCGTTCTCAGCGGGATACATCTTGATTCTCACGTTACATCCTTATCTTCATAGTTGCATATGGAAGTCTAACAAATAGCTAAGTAAATAGTTTTATATTTTCATTTTACGTGACTTAAAGATTTTCTTCTAACTAATTGTAAGGGCAATAAAAAAGCTTAATGGCTTACAGTGAACTTATTTTGTAGTGGCAAACAGAATTTAGGAAAGTATTAGGAGGTGTATATGTAGTGGTACGGTGAGTTTAGTCACTTTGTTAGATTTGAGCGATGACGATCTCTAGCCATTTGCATTACTAGACATTATCCGAATACAAATAGAAGCTCTGAACCTCTAAGTAACTTTTGTCCAAAAACGAGTTTAACCGACCGTCTGCTTCTCGCTCAAAGCCGCCTGTGTCTAAACCCGTACTTTTAAACTGAAAGATCGGATATGTGCTACTACAAATAAACCTTAATTTGACTTATGAAGGAGAATTTCATAGCTTTTATTAGAGAATTTGTCACCCAAAGAAAGTCACGCTACTTTAATAACAAATCATGCTTTTTGCAGATAAAGCCAACTTTCCGTGCTTATCTTTGTCAATAATTCAAACTGATAAGCTAAATTTCGAACAACACTATTTTCACCAATATGAAAGCTTTATTTATGGCAAAGGCCTTCAAGCTTATGTCGCAAAACCTTGCCCAAGACCACAAACAATCCGTTTAATTATCTCACGTCCACGTATGGTGTTTATAACTGAAAAAGGTTTATCGTTATTGAATTGGATATGTGGGGTCACTAACCAATCATTCCATCTATTTACGCTACCAAAATAAGAAACGCTAATCAATGAGAGTCTTGCTAACTCTAATATGGTCTGGCTTGTCGATAAGCCAAAAGGTTTACTGCTCTTTTGATGTCGCTGTATTGTCCTAACGCTTATTCCGGAGGCCTCTCCAAACAAAATTACATTCCACTCCAAGATTTCTCTAAATTGAGTCGCGTCACTAGGCATTACGCCAAAACTAATAACTTTTATTTCATCCAGTGGATTCGAGTTAGAAGTTATCTTTCGGCCTGTAACTATTTTCATAAAATCAATATCAGAATCAGCTTTATTCATATTGTATCTATTCATAGTAAATATGTTCAATCATTAAATAATACATAGGTAAAACGCCGGCGACACTAAACTTTAGCGATTATTTTAATTCACTAAGATATAAAGCTACTGTCTCTTATAGGTTTGTTCAAACATGTAAATTAAGCCCTTGTTAGCAAGTAAGTTTAAAGTGATTTGTTTTTACTAAAAACAACTCACTAGCTTATTTTTACTCCTGAGGGAATAGTGATTAATATACCCTAATCAATTAAAAAATTAATAATATATTAGTATCAAGTAGTTTTTGGTTAATCTAGGTCAATTTTATACTTTTGCCTTGCCGGCAGTATCTCTTCAAACTCGCAATTTAATGCGTTTACTAATTTATATAAGGTTTCGAGTTTAATATTAACATTTCCTCTTTCCATTTTTCCGTAATTACCGCGCTCTATACCGACATAGGCGGCAAAACCTTCTTGCGAATAGCCAGCTTCTTTGCGTTTTTCTCGTAGCTTTTCACCAAAATGTTTAACTAAATCACTCACCTGATTTTCCTCAAGGCAAAATGATTAGACTTTCATGTTGAGCGCTTAACCACCACGCCCTATAATACCCATTATTATAAGAAGTTTATTAGGATTTACTTTGAAATTTGACCCCCTCGTAGCTCAAATTATTGTTGCACCAAATTTTGATAACTTTACAACAAGTGATGTACGCTCAGCGTACCTAGCATTAAAAAGTGATTCTTCTTTAGTGCCTACAGCAGTTAGACGAAGTATATATGCCGAATTAATCAAGCTTGTTAAAAAAGGCTGGTTGAAAAAGGTGATATCAAATAAAAAAGGATTTACGCGATTCAATAAAACAGAGAGCTTTAACGTTGAGGTAATTACTCACTTAGCTAGTGCAATGCCTGTTACTACCCCTGAAAAAGCTGATAATAAACACGCACTGTTGCTTGGTAAGTTAAATCATTATAAAGCCGAGTTATTATTAAATATGGGGGAGTCTGAGGCATATAAAGAGCTTTATTTGGAGTCACCCGAACTAGTAGATGAACTACAGCCACAATACAACAAAGCTAGAGACAACAATACAAGAATACTTGGCAAAATTAGAGCGATTGAAAGCTTACTGAAGCAAAACGAAGTATTAGATAAAATATGAAACTAAGACTATGGCAAGCTGAATGTATTAATTTAGCGCTTACACAATACCAGAATGGCGATAGGCACTTTTTAGCCTTGGCAACTCCTGGGGCGGGTAAAACTTTAATGGCTTCGGAATTAGCTAACCAGTTATTAAAAAGCAATATGGTCGATTTGATTATTTGTTTTTCCCCGTCGTCTATTGTTTCTCAAGACTTTAAGGAAAGCTTACAGCTAAAAACGAATGAACGATTTGATGGGCTTATTGGCGCTAAAGGTAGAGCTTTAACCTATCAAAGCTTACAGTATTTAGATGTTCACTTTTGGCAGCTATTTGAACGATATCGTGTTTTGGTAATATTTGATGAAATTCATCATTGTGCTGGCTCTAGTATTGACAATGCTAATGCATGGGGTGAGCAGATAATACTTAACATTCAAAATAAAGCACAATGCACATTAGCCTTAACAGGCACCCCTTGGCGCTCTGACGCTGCTCCTATTGTTCTTTCATCTTATAAGCAGCCTAGCAAAAAAATCGCGTGTGACTACGTTTATGGGCTTTCAGAGGCTATTGGAGATAATGTTTGTCGGGTCCCACTAATAGTAGCTGTTGATAATAGCCGTATTACAGTTGTACATGACACTGAAACCAAAACATTTAACAGCTTTAAAGCGTTATTAGACAACTCCGGCGTTTCTTATCAAGAAATTATTGAAAATGAAGAGGTAATAAAATACATAATTTCTTCAGCTCAAAAAAAGCTTACTTCAATTAGATTGAAAAACCCTGATGCAGCGGGGTTAATTGTTGCGGCATCTGTTGAGCATGCCCATCAAATCTCTATGTTAATGCGAACTTACTTTGACGAGGATAGCGTTGTAGTGACCTACCGAGAGAGTGAACCTACAAGTATTATTCAGCAGTTTAGGCATGCGCACAGTAAGTGGATTATTTCTGTTGGTATGATTAGCGAAGGTACAAACATCCCTCGTTTGCAGGTTTGCTGCCACCTTACAAACATAAAAACAGAAATGCATTTTAGACAAATATTGGGCCGCATATTAAGAGCAACTAACTCTAAAAACCAAGAAGCTATAATGTATATGCCTGCCAAGCCTAAGCTTTTAGAATACGCGTATAGGGTTAATCAAGATGTTCCATTAGAAGCTGATGTAGTTAAGTTTGAAAAGATTGAAACTCCTGCTGGAAAAAACACCGTAGATACAAATTCAAGCGATATTACTTTTAATAAACAAAGTAAAAAACCTTCCAAAGCTCAGTTTGATTTTGATAACTTTGCTGACTTTTTTGAGCAGCCAGCTATGAGCAATAGACCTGAAGCGACAGAGGAACATTTTTTAACCAGTGCCTATGAGCGAATAATTAATATATCAGGTCGCTTTCAACAGGAGGCTATTGCTTTGGGGTTAAGTGAATTGAGGTAAATACGCTAGAATCTAATGCCTCAAGTAGAACCCTAAAGGTAACATTGGTTTAAGTTACACGAGGAAATATAACTTAAGGTGTTATTATGTATAGCTTCTCTTAAATTCATAAAAAATAAACTTTATAGAAATTTTAACCAATAGGAAGGGTAATCCCCCCGAAAAATTAACTATGCCACTACAATTTTAACATTAATTAGCCAAAATGAAAAATCTAGCTATAAAAGTCGATAAAAAAATAAGGAAAGCGAGATGCATATTCTCATGCATCGCGATCACCTAATACTATCTAAGCCGATCACCTAATACCATCCATCAAGATCACTCAATACCATCGATGCCGATCACTTTTCGGTCAAAATGGTATTGAGTGATCGGCTTGAATGGTATCGTTCAATTTGTACACGTTTTTGTCTAGCCAGTAG
>NZ_JAGGDL010000049.1:0-21980 GCF_017653575.1 Pseudoalteromonas sp. K222D | reverse complement strand
GTCTTCGTTTCGCTATCCGTGAAGGTGGTCGTACTGTAGGCGCTGGCGTTGTTGCAAACATCGTAGCGTAATAATTAACGTTTAAGTTAATTGTTAGAAAAAGGTCACTTAGGTGGCCTTTTTTAATGCCTGTAATAAAGTGCAGGTTTCAGGTTTCAGGTATTAGATTTTAGATATTAGGTACGAGGCTTCAGGTAGAGCAGAGCGGTGTTAACTTTATCGTCGTAGCGTGGGTTGAGGCTTACGAACCTCGAGGATAAAGCATGAGGGTGGCGTTGTTGGCTTAGACTTATGCAAGTTGAGGATAGAAACACGCGGCCATTGGCCGCGTTATATATTAAAGTTAGTGTTCGCTATGCTTTTCTAACCTGATACCTGATACCTGATACCTGGTACCTAGAGCCTAATGCTTTTTCGCATACGCTTCGGCTTGTTTCCAAACGCGTAGTGTATTGCCGCTTAAAATCTTTTTAATATCGGTATCACTGTAGCCCCTGTCCATTAAACCTTGTACTAGATTAGGATAGCTAGATACGTCTTTTAAGCCAATTGGCAGCGAATCGCCAACACCATCATAATCAGAACCAATACCTACATAATCAATACCAATTAGCGCAACTACGTGATCAATATGATCAAGCACCTGCTCGAGGCTGGCAAATGGGTAGGGGTTTTTAGCGCGGTATGCAGCATCAAAATCATTACTTAATTTGGTGCCTTCTTTTTTTGCAGACTCTTTTGTACTTTTTAGCTGCTTGCCCCAACTACCTGCTTTAGCGGTAACAAAGCTTGAGCCAAAGTTAATTTGAATAACCCCGCCATTTTTTTTCAGCGCCAGTAGCATGTCGTCATTCATATTACGCTCAAAACCGGGTGTGTATTTGCGTAGCGATGAATGCGAAGCTATAACGGGTGTTTTAGAGAGTTCTATTACCTGATAAAACGCATCATCAGAAATGTGCGAAACGTCGATTAACATGCCAATGTTGTTCATTTCAGTAACTAGCTTTTTACCAAAAGGGCTTAAGCCTTTCCATTTACGGCGAATGTCGTATGACGAGTCAGAAATATGATTGCTTTGCGAATGAGCAAGGGTAATATAACGCACACCACGGTCGAAAAAGTGTTGTAGATTTTTCATATCACCTTCAATAGGTGAGCCATTTTCCATGCCCATAGCAATCGAAAGCTTACCTTGCTTAAACTGCTCTTCTATATCGACAGTTGAGCTGGCAATTGCAAATTTGTCGGGTGCACGTTGTGCGATTGCTTCCATACTATCAATAAGTAAATTAGCAAGTTGATAGCTTTTACCTTTGCCTTCAAATTCTAAGTGAGCAGGAATGTAAATCGACATAAATGGGGCATTTAAACCGCCTTGTATAGCGCGAGGGTAGTCAAAGTCACCATCGTCGGTGGCTTTGGTAACGTCGGCCCATTTGTCGTGTAGACGGTAAGGTACATCAATATGGGTATCAATTAAAATTGTGTCTTTTGCCAGCTTAATTGCTTTATCTGATGCGGTTATTGTTGTTGCATTAGCTTGGCTACTTAATGCTAGTGATATGGCTACCACTAGAGTGCTGAGTTTTATCATTTTATGGCTCTTTGGGTAAAAAGCCATTGTGTACTTTCAATACAAAAGTTACAAGTGCTACAAAGTTAACTGTATCTAATCAAACGATTGTGCCTGATGCTCTTCACTTTGCAGCGCTTTAAATTCGCCTTTGGAAATGATAGTTACCGACTCATGTAGTTCTGAAAAAAACACCATAGCTTCACCACTTTTAAGCTGCAGCTTTACTTGGTTTACTTTCGATTCAATACTGGCTTCTACTTCGCCATAATCAGTGCCTTCGCGCAGTACATAGCTTTCTATTAGGTTGTATAAGGTGTCTTTATCAAGTTGCTCGTAAGGAATGATCATACTGACTCTTTGTTGGTTTTATTTAATACATATTGGCCAAAATAACTTGGCACCGCTTGCTCTAACCAAAATACCGGCTTAAATGGATTTTTACCGCTAATAAAGCCCACATGCCCGCCTTTTTCAGAGATGCGCAGCGTAACATGCTCACTCACATCTTGCCTACTTGGTACGGCCTTTATAGAGAGCATAGGATCGTCTTTGGCATGAATAATTAATGTTGGCACCGCTATATGTTTTAAATACGGCATAGCACTGGCTTGGCGGTAATAATCATGTGCATTTTCAAAGCCGTGTAAAGGCGCGGTAAGTTGATTATCAAACTCTAACAAGTCGTCAATTTCCATTAATTGATCGGTAGTTATCGATATTTGCTGCTTAATTTGTGGCAATTTACGCTGCATTGATTTTTTCATGCGATCGAGTAAATACTTTTGATAAATTTTACCTAAACTTTTGCGAATAACATCCGATGATGCCGATAAATCATAAGGTGCAGATACCAGTGCTGCTGCACTTAGCGGGCATTGTTGCTGTTGCTCGCCTAAATACTTAGCTAATACATTACCACCTAGCGAAAAGCCTACCGCAACTAAAGGTCGGTTTGGATATAGCTGCTTTAAGTGGTTTATAAAAAAGCTTAAGTCGGCGGTATCACCACTGTGATAAGCACGTGGTAAGCGATTTACTTCGGTGGAGCAGTTTCTAAAATGCATAAGCACCACTGCAAAACCTTGCTTTTTTAAGGCTTTCATCATGCCTTTGGCATAAAAGCTATTTATATTGCCTTCAAGTCCATGTAGTACCACAGCAAGAGGAGCCGTTTCGTTATGCGGTAGCGACCAAGCAAGCTCGATAAAGTCACCATCGGGAGTATCAAGTTGCTCCAATTGGTAGCGAGTATGATGAAATGGGCGGAAAAAACGCGGCATTATGGTCTGAACGTGACGATTGGTCATCCACCATGCGGGTTTGAACTTATGGATCATGTTTGTACTACACACTTTGCAATAAACGAGGCGCTAGTGTAGCAAATTTTTCGGCTAGGAAAATAAAAAGCGCCTAATCAGTAAACTGATAGGCGCTTTGTGCGTCGTGCTTAATTTTGGTCAGGAATTTCTGCTTCTTGTACTTTCTTAATAAAGTAGTATACAAAGAAAAGGCACAAGCTAATAACGATCCCCAGAAAACCAAACGATAAGAACAGTACTGGGTCGGTAAAAAAATCTCTGAAGAATACGTCCATAACTTGCCTCCTAATGTCTATGGGTTAATCATAAGCTGGGTTTAGGGATACAGTTATGATCAAGATCAAGTTATTTACCTAAGTGAAATAATGAGCGATATGAAGTTGATTTGGATCATGTTTTGAGAAGAAGGTATTAGGTTTAACTGATGGGTAAAGGGAGCAGGTGAAAACAGCTTTGACCACTGAGAATATAAGGATTAAAGAGGTTTTAATTTTTCCCTCTAAAAGCGCAGCGCCTTTTAACCTGTTTGTGAATAAGTCACTTAAAGATCTTTTGCACAAAGAGAAAAGAATGAGCAGTAAAAGAGGGTGGGACTCATAAGTATTGAAATATGCTCGAGCTGTTTTTTCTGGCGCTTTGCACCTAAAAGCTGGCCTTTAAATATAATTCAATATTATTTGGCTCGGTACACTCTACCAATTCACATTCATTTACTGCATTTATTAGCATTTGCTGTTGCTGCTTTTCAAGCTTGAGCTCAGCGCTAAGCAGCTCTTTGCGTATGTTTGCATAGTCAGTAATAGCTTGTTGGTGTACTTTTAAATAACTGCGTGCTGCGCGTAGTTGCTGCATCACGTTATTATCGAGCTCATTAACAACTTGTGTTAATACTCCAAGCTGCTGACTATTTACAACTAAGTTTAGTGAATCTAAATACAAGAGTAATAAACACAAATTAACGTTTTTACCTTGCTGGTTTTGTAACTCCAGCAAGGTTTGTTGTTGCACTGGCTTTGCGTACAAAGTGCAGGCAAATTGCCAAAAATGGTCGCTATTGAGCAAGTTCATCGGCGAACGCCTGCTCTTTTTGTTCCATTTCGTCTAGCGCCATAAGGAGCGCTTCTTCAATGTCGTTAAGCTTAGGTGTAAGTGTGGCTTGTTTGGCTAGTAACTCTTTTAGCTTGGCTTTATTGTCATCAGAATATAGCTCGTTATCACCTAATGCTACTTCAACCTCATTGAGCTCTGCAGCGTATTTGTCGAGTTGCTTTTCGAGCTTTTCAATTTGTTTTTTAAGCGGTTGCGTGGCTTTTCTAAATTCGGCCTCAAGGCGTTTTTGCTCTTTACGGTTAATACCTGAATTAGCTTTTACTTCGTCACTTTGCTCTGTTTTAGTCGCTTCTTTATTGGCGTTAAGCAGCCATTGGTAATACGCATCTAAGTCGTAACCAAATTGAGTTACTTTGCCGTCATCTACTAAGTAAAATTCATCGGCGGTGTTTTTAAGCATATGGCGGTCGTGCGATACAGTAACCATAGCGCCCTCAAAGCCTTGCAGTGCCATAACAAGTGCATGGCGCATTTCTAAATCAAGGTGGTTGGTTGGCTCATCGAGTAGTAATAAATTTGGCTTTTGATATACCAGCATGGCAAGTACTAAACGTGCTTTCTCGCCCCCCGAAAAGGGTGCTACTGGCTCAAGCGCTTTATCACCAATAAAGGCAAATCCGCCTAAAAAATCACGCAGTGATTGCTCAGTAGCCTTTGGGTTTAGTCGTTGTATATGTGTTATTGCATTGGCTTTTAAATCAAGAGATTCAAGTTGATGCTGCGCAAAATAACCAATATTTAGCCCATGGTGCTGAATAACTTCGCCAGCTTGAGGCTCTAAATCACCCGAAAGCAGTTTAATTAGCGTTGATTTACCCGCGCCATTTCGGCCAAGTAAAGCAATGCGGCTGCCTGGTACTAAGTTTAATTCTATATTATTTAAAATGGTGATATCACCATATCCCGCTTTGGCTTTATCTATTGTCATTAGTGGGTTTGGTAATGCTTTTGGCTCGGCAAACTCAAAGTTAAATGGCGAGTCGGCATGTGCTGGAGCTAATTTTTCCATACGCTCAAGTGCTTTCACGCGGCTTTGTGCTTGCTTAGCTTTACTGGCTTTTGCTTTAAAGCGAGTTATAAACTGTTCTAGATGAGCAATTTGCTCTTGTTGCTTATCAAACATGGCTTGCTGCTGTAGCATGCGCTCGGCTTTTTGACGCTCAAACTGCGAGTAGTTGCCTTTGTACACGTTGATAAGTTGTTTATCTATATGCCAAATTTGATCAACTACGGCATCTAAAAACTCACGGTCATGCGATATCAGCACTAAAGTGCCAGTATAAGCACGTAAAAAACGTTCAAGCCAATATACTGCGTCTAAATCAAGGTGGTTAGTGGGCTCATCAAGTAATAACAGGTCGGCATCGCGAATAAGCGCTTGGGCTAAATTTAAGCGCATACGCCAGCCACCCGAAAATGAACTTACTGGGTTTTCTATTAAGTTATTAGCAAAGCCTAAACCATGTAATAGCTCACCAGCGGTTGATTCAATGCTGTAGCCTTTAATGTTTTCAAGCTGAATATGTATTTTAGCTTGTGCGTCGCCATCGTTAGCTTGCTCGGCTTCACGCAGTGCAATACGCATAGCGTAATACTGCGGATGACCTTGCAGTACATAGTCTATTGCGCTTATTTCAAGTGCGGGAGTTTCTTGTTTTACTGACGCTATAGACCAGTCTTTAGGTATAGTAAAGTTACCGCCATCGAGCTGTAGCTCTGCTTTGAGGAGGCTAAATAGGGTTGATTTACCACAACCATTAGCGCCTACTAGGCCTACTTTATGCTCTGGAAATAACGTAGCAGATGCATTTTTTAATAAAGCTTTACCGCCACGAAGAAGTTCTATTTCTGAGATTTGGATCATAAATGCGTTACTTTACTGTGCCCTAATTGAATTGCCAATATGATAACACGGATCGTATTGGGCATATCAACCGTATCAACGCATCACGTAATACGATAAAATAACATTAGGTCAAACTGTGGGAAAAATCTCGTGAAACAAAAGAAGCGATTTATAGCTGGGGCAACATGTCCTGAATGTAAAGCCATGGATAGGTTAATGCTTTACAAAGAGCATGATGTAGAAAAAGTAGAATGTGTAGAGTGCGGCCATAAAATGGCACAGCCAGAACAGGCTGTGCAGGCGTCAACACGCCAGTTTGAACAAATTATAGGCGTGTTTAAACCAGGAGATTAAATCCTTTGCTGCATAGCTGCATATTAATAATGCGGCGGCGGTGGCTCAGGTTCGTTTGACATCATCGATGATGATGACTGCGATTCTTTAATTTTTTCAGCCAGTAGCTCTGTTTGGCGTTTCATTTTTGCCAACAGCTGCTGGTGAACTTTTATTTCGTCATTTAAAATATCAATTGTTTCGTCTTGAAAAGCCACTTTGGCCTCAAGTTCCATTAAGCGATGTTCAATTGTGTTCATTATTCTCTCGTATAATAAATCGCTCTGCGATACCGCTGGAGCTTTCGGTTAATAACGACCTGCCGTTATCTGTAAATGTTACATCGAGCACCACGGCCGATTTAGGCTTACTGCCTTCGCGTGGTGTCACTTGCCAAGTTTGAATTTTTTCACCGCTCGATATTTGCCATAAATCAATGCGTTTATTAGGCGACCCAGTTGCTAGCAAATCACCTTGATCGTTAAAGCGTACCGCCGTAAAAATTTTCTGACGCGCAATATACTTCAGTTTACTTACAAGGTCACCTGTAGTCAGCTTCCATACATTTGCTTGTGCCATACTGTCGGCCGTAAATGCATAGCGACCTTGTGGGTCAAGCGTAACTTGAGTAACACGAGTAGGGTGGTTAAAGCGATGAATCACTTGCCCTGTACGCGTATCCCAAAAGTAAGCAACGTAATCGTTTGAACCACTTAAAGCATAGCGCCCGTTAGGGGCAAGATCGACCGTGTTTACTTTTTCTTGGTGGCCTAAAAACTCAATACGGCGGCCAGTTTCAAGGTTAATAAACACTACTACGCCATCGCTGCGCCCGTATAGTACGCTACGGCCTTGATTGCTTATAGCAATATCGCGAATACTGGATTTTTGTATTTTGTAGTAACCTTTATTTTCGCCGGTGGCAATATCCCATACCGCAAAGGTGGTTTTTTCGGCGGTAACAGCCACACTGTTGTCAAAAGCGATCGCAACGGCATAAACCAGGCTATCTTGGGCTTGTTGCTGAAACCATTGGTATTTAAGTGCTTGCTGTTGATTATCCCACAGCGCGACCCCATGGTTAATGGAGGAGACTAAGCTGTATTTACCATCATGCGATAGCGCCGATGAAAACGCGCCTTGTGCAGCATGTTCATAACTGGCAACAGCTTGTTGTTTTTCATCACTACAGGCGATGGCCGATAAACAGCAAAACACGATAAAAAAAGTACGAAATAACGGCATATTACAAGCATTTCCTCTTAACTCTTAGTGATTGAGAGGTTAGACTAGGTCTCGTTGAAGGCCTAGGTTGTTTGTCTAATCACTGGATATGTTTTTAGTTTAGCTAACAACGTAAATTTTAGTTATTAAACAAGCAGCCTATCATGTAGGTCGTTAATCTTTAACTAGTAATAATACAATAAATGGCAACTGCAAAGTGTGTCGGAGATTTAAAATGAAAAAGACGATTAAATTGTCATTGATTGCAGCGTCAGTTTTAGCGCTTACAGCATGTAATCAAGAAGCAAAAAAAGAGCAAGCTGAAGTTAAACTAGACACTGTAGCGCAGCAACAAGCATACGGTATTGGCGCATCGGTAGGTAACTTTTTAAATAAAGACTTAGCCGATAAAAAAGAAATTGGTATTGAACTAGACCAAGCGCTGTTAATTCGTGGTTTTGAAGATGCACTTGCTGGTAATGCAAAAATTGACGAAGAAAAAATTCGCGAAGTATTAACTGAGTTAGATACATCAGTGCGTACTAAGCAAGAAGCACAAGCAAAAGTAGAGTCTGAAAAAAGCAAAGAAGCGGGTGTAAAATACCTAGCTGATAACGCTAAAAAAGAAGGCGTTACTGTTACTGAGTCTGGCTTACAGTACGAAGTGATTACTCAAGGTGATGGCGAAAAACCAGCTGCAACTGATGTAGTTAAAGTACATTATAAAGGCACACTTTTAGATGGTACTGAATTTGATAGCTCATATTCACGTAACGAGCCAACAACTTTCCCTCTTAACCGTGTAATTACTGGTTGGACTGAAGGTTTACAACTTATGCCTGTTGGTTCTAAATATAAATTTACAATTCCTTCTGAGCTAGCTTATGGCGACCGTGATTTAGGTAAAATTCCTGCTAATTCAACACTTGTATTTGAAGTGGAATTATTAGAAATTCAAAGCGATGCAGATGCTGCAGCAGCAGAGTAAATAAGATATAAGCTAAAAATAATTTAGCCTACATATACAAAAAGGGACTTTAAGTCCCTTTTTTAATGCGTATAAATAACGGTGCGCTTGTTAATCCGTATGATTAGCAAATAAGTTATCAATAAGCTCATCTTCTAGCGCAAAGCGCGCTTCAAGTGCTTCACCAAGAACAGATAAGTCATTGTCAAAGCCTACTAATAAATCTTCTTTATCAACTTCAGCGTATTTATCGTTAAAATCTAGCGCAATGTCGGTGGTATCTGTTATTTTTGGGTAAATAGCATTTGCTAGCAATTGGCTTTCTGGGCCTTTACTTTCACAAGCTTTAGCAATGTCATCGTATATTTCAAAGTGACCGGCAGATAAGTAATCCATTAAAATTTGGCAAAACGTTTCAATTTGTTGTGGTTCAGGCAGGGCATGATCTTTTTTATCAGAAGGTGAAAACCCAGCTAGCTTACAATAAAGCACAATGAGGCGTTGTCGCTCGTTTAGCCATTTATCAATTACAGTATGGCTACCCCCCCACTTTTGTTGAGCATTTTCTACACGCGTCAGCATAATCGTTCTCCTAAGCTGGGTTGGTTTTTTAGTTAAAAGTAAAAATTGTTTATACCTCAAGATATAGTTAATTGATGTGTATATCAACTAGTAAAATAGATGATCTAGAAGCAGTTTATTTTATTTGTAGGGAATTGATAATTTATTGCAGGCAAGAAAAAACCACCTGTTACGGTGGCTTAATTTTTTTCTATGGCTTGTTATAACAAGCTTTCTTATTTTTATTAGAAGATTTTTGTTATTGTTATTTTAAAACTTTTATTTTTATTGTTTTAAGATTTTTATTATTGTTTTTGTTAACGCGGGATAAACAATACCAAGGATTTAAGTATGTTGCAAACATATTAATGAAAAGTTTTAATTGTTGCTACTGTTTGCTTGTTTAATAGTCAAAAACAGTTAAAAACTCAAAACATCTTGATCTACCTCCTGTTGCTGTCAATTTAATCGCTTAGCGATAGAGAGGTAATGAATATGGTGGTACAATCTTGCTCAATTTCTATAAGCATTAGGATTATTTTACGCTATGAGCGAATTAAAAAACGACCGTTATTTACGTGCACTTGCAAAACAACCTGTTGATGTAACTCCAGTATGGATGATGCGCCAAGCAGGACGCTATTTACCAGAATACCGTGCTACACGTGCACAAGCGGGCGATTTTATGAGCCTGTGTAGAAATGCTGAGCTTGCTTGCGAAGTAACACTACAACCATTACGCCGCTACCCGTTAGATGCCGCTATTTTATTTAGTGATATTTTAACCATTCCAGATGCTATGGGCTTAGGTCTGTACTTTGAAACGGGTGAAGGTCCAAAGTTCGAGCGTCCAATTTCATCGCTTGCCGATGTTAAAAAAATTCCTAAGCTAGATCCAAACGACGATCTTGGTTATGTAATGAATGCGGTTAGTACTATTCGTCGTGAACTAAAAGGCGAAGTACCATTAATTGGTTTTTCGGGTTCACCGTGGACGTTAGCGACTTATATGGTTGAAGGCGGCAGCAGCAAAGTATTTGGCAAAATTAAAAAAATGGCATTTGCAGAGCCGCAAACGCTACATTTATTACTCGATAAACTAGCTGATTCGGTTATCGATTACTTAAATGCGCAAATTAAAGCCGGTGCACAATCGTTAATGGTGTTTGACTCATGGGGCGGTGTATTAAGCCCGCGCGACTACAATGAGTTTTCATTGCAGTACATGCACAAAATTGTTGATGGTTTAATTCGTGAATACGATGGCCGTAGAGTACCAGTTACTTTGTTTACTAAAAATGGTGGCCAATGGATTGAAGCAATTGCAGCAACTGGTTGTGATGCTATCGGCCTTGATTGGACCATTAATATTAGCGATGCTAAGCGCCGTGTAGGCGACAAAGTAGCATTACAAGGTAATATGGACCCGTCAATGCTGCACGGTACGCCAGAGCGTATTCGTCAAGAAGTAGCGACTATTTTAGAAGACTTTGGCACAGGTAATGGTCATGTATTTAACCTTGGCCATGGTATTACACCAGATGTAGACCCTGAAAATGCGGGTGTGTTTATTAATGCCGTGCATGAGTTCAGTGCTAAATACCATAAGTAATAAATACCAAATAAAGTACTGAGTGTTTAGTGTGTTATTTTTCATAAATAAGTCTTAAATGTGTAAACACATTTAAGGACAAAACAGCTAAACAACAAAAAGCCCGCTTACTATTTTTAGTAAGCGGGCTTTTTAATAAGGCGTGTTTGGCACTTATGCGTCGTTATTGCCTATTTATCAAATAACCACATTACATAGGTTATTCCTAGCTTAAAAGCTTTACTTAAATAAGCGATTTAATCCATTTAACGCTGCAACTCGGTAGGCTTCAGCCATAGTTGGGTAGTTAAAAGTGGTATTTACAAAGTATTCAATATTATTGCCGCCATTTTTTTGCTCCATTATGGCTTGGCCAATGTGGACAATTTCTGAGGCGCGCTCACCAAAGCAATGTACACCCAGTACTTCTTTGGTTTCTGTATGAAATAATATTTTTAAAGTACCCACTTCAGTACCCGCAATTTGCGCACGCGCAAGGTGTTTAAATTGCGCACGACCTACTTCATACGGAACTTTAGCAGCAGTAAGTTGCTGCTCGGTTTTACCTACTGAGCTCATTTCAGGAATAGTATAAATACCCGCTGGAATATCAATAATCAGCTTTTCATCACAGTTGCCACAGGAAATTGCATCTGCTGCAATACGGCCTTGGTCAAATGCGGCACTCGCTAGGCTTGGGTAACCAATCACATCGCCTACAGCGTATACGTTGTCAATTTCGGTTTGATAGGTTTCGTTTACTTTTAACTGACCACGGCTATCAGGTTTTAAGCCAATTGCTTCAAGGTTAAGCTTGTCGGTATTACCGGTGCGGCCATTAGCAAACAAAATACAGTCAGCTTTTACGCGTTTACCCGATTTTAAATGCATAATTACACAGTCATCACGGGTTTCAATATGATCAAACTCTTCGTTATGACGAATTACAATACCGCTATTCCAAAAGTGATAACTCAGCGCGTCAGATATTTCTGTGTCCATAAAGGCAAGTAGGCGGTCGCGAGTGTTAACTAAATCAACTTTGGCACCTAAGCCTTTAAAAATAGAGGCATACTCACAACCAATTACACCCGCACCATAAATAAGTACGCGATGTGGATCGTGGGTTAACCCTAAAATAGTATCGCTGTCGTAAATACGAGAATGGGTAAAGTCTACTTCTGGCGGACGGTATGGGCGCGAACCTGTAGCAATAACAATAGTCTTGGCCGTTAAACGCTCAGTTGAACCATCTTGGCGAGTTACTTCAACTGTATGTTTATCAATAAAACGCGCGTCGCCTTGAAACATTTGAATACGGTTACGGTCGTAAAAACTGCTACGTAAATTAGACTGCTTAGAAATAACTGAGCTGGCATGGCGTAAAATGTCAGGAAAAGTGAGTCGAGCAAGTCGATCACCGGTATTAAATAAAGGGTTTGTTTTATATTCTATATAACGGCTAACCGAGTGACGTAGGGCTTTAGAGGGAATGGTTCCCCAATGTACACAGCCCCCACCTACGGCTTCGTGGCGTTCAATAACAGCCACTTTTTTGTTATTTTTTGAAAGGTTCATAGCGGTACCTTCACCGCCAGGACCCGTGCCAATAATTACTGCATCATATTGATATGTCACGGGTGTTTTTTTCTTTTCTGGTTGTTTGGCCACAGCCACTCCTATATTAACTAAAAGAGGCTTTTAATAACCTCGCATTAAGTGCTAGCCATGCCTGCTTTTGGTTTTCCCAGGCGGCTTCCAGCTCATGGTATTGTGCCATTAATGCTGAACGTTCACACTGCTTTGCCATGTTATTTTTTTTAACTTCTAACACTTGTTTTTGTAGTGAACAATAATTTTGCAGTTTTTTCAGCAGTAAATCATATTCTTGTTGTAATAATGTAAGCTTATCTTGTGCTAAAGGCAATTTTGCAAGACGAACTTGTGTTTTGCTCATTAAAGTTTCGGCCTTGGCTTTTTCAATGCGTTCAACCGGTGTGCGCTTTAGTTTACTGGCTAAACCAAGGGCAGCTAACGAGCGAATAACCCATTTAGTGGGGTCATAATGAAACCACCTAATGCCGTTACGGTAATCACTGGCAAAAATATGGTGAAAGTTATGATACCCCTCGCCATATGTAAATAGGGCTAAAAAGCCGTTGTCGCGGGCGGTATTTTTTTCGGTGTACGGACGAGAGCCCCAAATATGGGCTACCGAATTAATAAAAAAGGTAAAGTGCTGACTAAGTACTAAGCGCAGTAAACCGGCAAGTAATAACATGCCCCATACATCGCCAACTAGTAATCCTAGCGTAAGAGGTAGGCCTACATTCATTAAAAGAGCTAACTTTAAATAATGTTTGTGTTGCCACATTACAATTTTATTGCGTTGTAAATCGCGACAGTTACTGTAATCGCCGTAGCTATCAGCTTGATAGTCACGTAACATCCAGCCAATATGGCTATACCAAAAACCATTGGTTGCGGCATAAGGGTCTTTTATTGGGTCGTCAACTTGGCCGTGATGCACACGGTGGTCGCTGCTCCAATGTAGTGCACTGTTTTGCAGTGCAAATGCACCGCCTAAGGCAAACACAAACTCAACCGCCGGATGGGCGTTATAGGTTTTATGTGCCCACAATCTGTGGTAACCGGCAGTAATTGATAAGCCTGCATAAAACATACAGCCGACAAAGGCAATCCAGTGGGCACTAGAAAATCCGTAGTTAATACCATACCAAGGCACAAGCGTTATCGCGGCCAAAAAAGTAAGGCTAAAAAATAGGACGTTGGTCCAAATAAGTGGTGGTTTGTTCATAATTCTCTATCTCAGCGTACAACTGTAAGCTAAAATAATATTTCAAACTCTTGGCGTCAAGTATTAGACTGAGTAATTAAACTATTTTAATCAAAATTTGCTATAAATTCATTCAGGGAGCTGTTGATGTCGGGTGTTAGAGCGCAACAGAAACAAAAAACACGACAAGCGTTAATTGAGGCGGCATTTAATCAGTTGAGTGCCGATCATAGCTTTTCAAACTTAAGTTTACGCGAAGTTGCGCGTGAAGCCGGTATTGCACCAACTTCTTTCTATCGACATTTTAAAGATATGAACGAACTGGGTTTAACCATGGTTGATGAAGCGGGTTTAACCCTGCGTCAACTTATGCGCCAAGCGCGCCGACGCATTGCCAGCGGTGGTAGCGTAATAAATACTTCGGTGGTGACCTTTATGGAGTTTATTGACAACTCGAGTAATCAATTTAGGTTATTACTGCGCGAACGATCTGGTACTTCAAAAGCGTTTAGAGCGGCGGTAGCACGCGAAGTTAAGCACTTTATTTTAGAGTTGGCGCACTACCTAGAAAGCGAAACAAAATGCGATGCCACCCATGCGTATATTCAATCTGAAGCCATGGTAACACTGGTATTTAATGCTGGAGCAGAAGCGCTTGATTTAGAGGGCTTACAACGCGATGAGTTAGTAGAGCGTGTTATTTGGCAATTGCGCTACATTACTCGTGGTGCAACGCATTATGTGCGAGAAACAAATAAAGAGATTTAACAGAGTAAAAAGTTAATCTAAGCACTGTGCTTTACAGTGCTTAGTAATTTAAGCACTTTGCGGTGCTTTATTGTTAAAAAACCTCATCAAACCTTGCTTTAGTGCATAATTATTTCTGTTTAAAGCGATGTTAAATACAAAAATTAGAATTTTTATGCTTGCACCTTGTGCATGGTAATGTTAAAAATAAGCCTCACTCGACACAAATAAGAAAGCAAGATGCATATTATTCGTTTAATTACACTAAAACTGAACCTCTTACTGCTATGGCAAGTGAGCGGGGATTAGTGTGTTTGCATTGAGCTAAACATAAAAAACCCCGCACTTGCGGGGTTTTTTTTATCTCGCGGTAGGATAAGTTAACAATAAATAGCATTGGAATGAGAGGCTGTTATGCAAGACCAAGATAAAGTATGGATTTTTGATACCACATTACGTGATGGTGAGCAGGCGCTTAAAGCAAGCCTTACCGAAGATGATAAAATTCAGCTAGCGCACACCATTAGTCGCTTAAATGTAGATGTAATGGAAGTGGGTTTTCCGGTATCGAGCCCAGCAGATTTTCGCTCCGTGCAGCGTATTGCTAACGAGGTTAAAGGGCCAATTATTTGTGGCCTAGCGCGCTCAGTTGCTAAAGACATTGAAGCATGTGGCGAAGCACTTCGTAACGCGCAGCAAAGTCGAATTCATACTTTTATTGCTACCAGTCCTTTGCACCTTGAGCACAAGTTACGCATGAGCTTGGACGATGCCACTGCTATGGCAGTTAAATCAATTAAATTAGCACGTAACTATACCGATGATGTGGAGTTTTCGTGTGAGGACGCCGGACGTACACCGCATTGGGATTTATGCCGCATTGTAGAGCAGGCCATTAAAGCCGGTGCTTCTACTATTAATTTACCCGATACAGTTGGCTTTGTAACGCCGGACGAATACGCAGGCATGATCCGCCATTTAATGAACAATGTGCCAAATATTGATAAAGCACGCTTAAGTGTGCATTGCCATAACGATTTAGGCTTAGCTGTTGCCAACTCTATTGCTGCTGTGCAAGCGGGTGCTCGCCAAATTGAGTGTACTATTAACGGCATTGGTGAACGTGCGGGTAACTGCTCACTTGAAGAAGTGGCAATGATCATGAAAATGCGCAAAGACCACTTAAACGTGTATACCGATATTAAAAGTGAAGAAATTTATCGCGCATCTCGCCAAGTCGCTAAAATTTGTAATATGCCAGTACAGCCTAATAAAGCCATTGTGGGCGAGAACGCCTTTGCACACAGCTCAGGTATACATCAAGACGGCGTATTAAAAGCGCAAAACACCTACGAAATTATGTCGCCAGAAAGTGTGGGTGTACCGAGCAACCAATTAAATATGACTTCACGCTCTGGACGCCATGTTATTGAACATCGCTTAGAAGAATTAGGCTATCAAAAGTCTGATTATGATATGGATAGTCTATACGAAAGTTTTATAGCCTTGGCTGATCAAAAAGGTACTGTATACGATTACGACCTTGAAGCGATGATTTACTTTAATCAAATTAACGACAAAGACGAAAAGTACCAATTAGAGTTTGTTAACTCGGTATCTAACTCACAATCGGTAGCCAGCTCTACTATTGGCATGTTGATAGATGGCGAAGCTAAACAAGAAGCAGCAACGGGGAATGGCCCAGTTGAAGCCTCTTTTGCTGCTATTGAGCGCTTAACCGGAATGAGCGTAGAAATGATTGAGTATAACTTAGAAGCCACAGGCCAAGGTGCAAGTTCACTTGGGCAGGTAAACATTATTGCTAAATTTAACGGCCGCCCTTATCACGGTGCGGGCATAGCAGCAGATGTGGTAGAAGCGTCGGTACGCGCTATGGTTCGTGTTTATAATTTAATTTATCGCGCACAAAAAGTGTCTGATTTAAAACAACAAAGGAAAGCAGGATGAGTAAAACAAACTACAGTGTAGCCGTATTAGCGGGTGATGGTATTGGCCCAGAAATAATGGCAGCAGCAGAGCAAGTACTGGATGCAGTGAGCAATAAGTTTGGTTTTACTCTAAACCGCGAACACCATGCAATTGGTGGGGCAGCCATCGATAAGCATGGAAAAGCCTTACCACAAAGTACAGTTACAGCCTGTGAAAATGCCGATGCTATTTTATTTGGTGCTGTTGGTGGTCCAAAGTGGGAACATTTACCGCCCGATGAGCAACCTGAGCGTGGATCACTGTTACCGCTGCGTAAACACTTTGGCTTGTTTTGTAATTTACGCCCAGCGCAATTATTGCCAGCACTAAGCACCGCATCGCCACTACGCGCTGATATTAGCGAGCAAGGCTTTGACATTTTGTGTGTACGTGAGCTAACCGGTGGCATTTATTTTGGTGAAAAAGGGCGCAGCGGCGAAGGCGAAAATGAATCAGCATTCGATACGCAAAGATACTCACGTAAAGAAATAGAACGTATTGCACGTTTTGCCTTTGAAGCCGCAAAACTGCGTAGTAGCCATGTTACTTCGGTTGATAAAGCCAACGTTTTAGCATCAAGCGTACTATGGCGCGAAGTTGTTACCGAAGTAAGCAAAGACTATCCAGAAGTAAAACTTGATTATATTTACGTAGATAACGCAGCAATGCAGCTTGTAAAACAACCAAGCCAGTTTGATGTATTACTGTGCGATAACTTATTTGGCGATATTTTGTCTGATGAGTGCGCGATGATCACTGGCTCTATGGGGTTATTACCATCGGCTAGTTTGAACCAGTCGGGCTTTGGTTTATACGAGCCTGCCGGTGGCTCAGCCCCCGATATTGCAGGTAAAGGCGTGGCAAATCCGATTGCACAAATTTTAAGTGCCGCACTAATGCTGCGTTACTCATTGGGCCAAGACGAAGCTGCACGCACCATTGAAAAAGCAGTAGCTGAAGCCGTTGCAGCGGGCGTAGGTACGCCAGATATATTTCCAAACGCTGGCTACACTACCAATGATGTTGCTGCAGCGATTGTTGCACGCATTTAACTAAAAACACATTTTAATGCCGCAGCTCCGTTAGGCTGCGGCTCAAAACAGATTAGGGGATTAGCAAGTGGCCCAAACGTTATACGACAAAATTTGGCAAGCACATACAATTGCCAGTATCAACGAGCAAACCGATTTACTTTATATTGACCGTCATTTAGTACACGAAGTTACGTCACCACAAGCCTTTGCTGGTTTGCGTGAAAAAAACCGCACTGTACGCTGCCCAGAAAAAACCTTCGCTACTATGGATCATAATGTATCGACCAAAAGTCGCTCATTGGATGCTGCTAGCGAAGTGTCGAAAAATCAATTAATGGCACTAGATGCAAACTGTAAAGAGTTTGGCATTGTGCTTTACGATTTAAACTCAATTAATCAAGGCATAGTGCATGTTATGGGGCCAGAGCAGGGTATAACTTTGCCAGGCACGACCATAGTATGTGGTGACAGCCATACGTCGACTCATGGCGCATTTGGTGCGCTTGCCCACGGTATTGGCACCTCAGAGGTTGAACACGTATTAGCAACGCAAACATTGCAACAAAAAAAGGCTAAGTCGTTAAAAATTCAAATAAATGGCCGTTTGCGTCCCACCGTTACTGCAAAAGACTTAATTATGGCGGTTATTGGTAAGTTAGGTACAGCGGGTGGCACGGGCTACGTCGCAGAATTTTGCGGTGAAGGAATTGAAGCGTTGTCGATGGAAGCACGTATGACGTTGTGTAATATGAGTATAGAAATGGGTGCCAAGGCAGGTTTAATTGCTTCTGACCAAATCACTTATGATTACCTAAAAGGTCGCCCATTTGCTCCTAAAGGCGCTGATTTTGACGCAGCTGTTAAGTATTGGGAAACATTAAAAACAGATGATGGTGCGCAGTTTGATCATGTTGTTGAGCTGGAGGCCAGCAGCATTCAGCCACAAATTACTTGGGGCACTAGCCCAGAGCAAGTGATTGGCGTAGACGAGTGTATTCCTGATCCTGATAAAGAACCTGATCTAATTAAAGCTGATGCGATCCGCAGTGCATTAAAGTACATGGGCCTAAAAGCGGGCGAAAAGTTATCAAGTGCAAAAGTAGATACCGTGTTTATTGGCTCGTGCACCAATAGTCGTATTGAAGATTTACGTGCAGCAGCAAAAATAGTCGAAGGCAAAAAAGTAGTTGCCGGTATTGAAGCGTTAATTGTACCGGGTTCTGGTTTAGTTAAAAAACAAGCCGAAGACGAAGGCTTAGCAGATATTTTTAAAGCAGCTGGCTTTGAGTGGCGTGAACCGGGTTGTTCAATGTGTTTAGCAATGAACGACGACCGCTTAGGTGCAGGTAAACGCTGTGCATCCACCTCAAATCGTAACTTTGAAGGACGTCAAGGCCGTGGCGGGCGCACCCATTTGGTTAGCCCTGCAATGGCCGCTGCGGCAGCTATACATGGTCACTTTGTTGATATTAGAGGAGAAGCCTAATGAGCATTTATTTTAGTGGCTTAATGGCCCCATTGGATAAAAACAACGTGGACACGGATCAAATTATTCCAAAGCAGTTTTTAACCTCAACCAGCCGCGAAGGCTTTGATGCCGCATTATTTTATGATTGGCGCTATTTAGAAAATGACGAGCCAAACCCTGATTTTATTTTAAATCGTCCTTGCTACCAAGGCGCGCAAATATTACTAACGCGCGACAACTTTGGTTGTGGGTCATCACGCGAACACGCGCCATGGGCACTAAAGCAATATGGTTTTGAAGTGATTTTGGCTGAAAGCTTTGCCGATATTTTCTTCAATAACTGTGGCAATAATCAAATGTTAGCCATTGCACTGCCTGGCGATACGCTAGAGCAATTATTTGTGTTAAGTGAGCAACATGACGATATTCATATCGATATCGATCTTGAAAATCAAACACTGACTAGCACTAAATTTGCCCCC
Organism: Pseudoalteromonas sp. K222D; assembly: GCF_017653575.1. Taxonomy (NCBI): domain Bacteria; kingdom Pseudomonadati; phylum Pseudomonadota; class Gammaproteobacteria; order Alteromonadales; family Pseudoalteromonadaceae; genus Pseudoalteromonas; species Pseudoalteromonas sp. K222D. The sequence goes on along the minus strand of NZ_JAGGDL010000049.1, from coordinate 2,933 downwards.
ATTAGTTTTGATATTCGCAAAGACGTAAAAGAGCGTCTATTAAGCGGCCTAGACTTTATTGGCGTAACCGAAACGCTTAACCCACAAATAGACGCGTTTGAGCAGCAACTTGCTGCAGAGCGTCCTTGGCAGTAAGTTGTTAAAATAAATAAAAAGACGTATTTAGCGCAGCATAAGCTGCGCTTTTTTATTTTAGCGGCAACACATTAATTGTTTTATCAATTTGTTCAAAATAAAAATGCAGTAGCTAAACTAGCGGCGGAAATGGCTGCTATTATTAATAAGTTTATCCTTTTAAAGGTTTGAAAACGGGTTACTTTCGAGTCATCTATGGTCGCAAAAAAGCCATTTTTAAATGATTCAGCAAGGTTGGCATGTGCTGTTCCATCTAAAGAGTTTTGGGTAAGCTTTTGCCATTCATTTGGGTGTTGCTGAACAAGGTATTTACATAGGGAAAGGTAATAACGATTTTGTAAAATCAATAATAATATGACTATTATTAAGCCTATATAATTTGTCATTTGGTTCTGCGCTCCATGCTAGTTATTAATTTTATAGTTGACAGTATTTAATTATTATATTTTTTTTGCAACAATTTATATTTTAAAATTATCAGCGAGTTGCAAGTATCATTTGTTGGTTACTCCTGCACTTTGGTGGTTCATCGTGATTACTTCCTTTAAGTGAGTTAAAGGGCTATGGTACTAAAAACTATTATAAGGAATATGTGATGAAATTATTAACTGCAGCCACTTTATTATTGGCTTCATCAACTGTTGTAGCAAGCCCTGCGCCTTTGGTGTCTATTGCTAGCCACGATGCGTTTTTTAGTAATATTGCTGCACATTGCGGTAAAGCTTATGAAGGCAAGGTAAGTGTTGATAACGCCGCGGGACCAAGCTCGTTTGCGGGCAAAAAATTAGTAATGCATGTACGTAAATGTACCGACAGTGAGCTGCAAGTGCCATTTCATGTGGGTGATGATGCATCGCGCACTTGGATTATTACTAAAACGGGCAGTGGCTTAAGCTTAAAGCACGACCATCGCCATAAAAATGGTTCTAACGACATCTCAACTATGTATGGCGGGCATACAAATGATGCTGGCTTTGCACAAATGCAGTCGTTTCCTGCCGATCAATATTCAAAAGAATTATTTGTTGCACAAGGGATAGCACAGTCGGTAGGTAATACTTGGCAAATGTATATTTATCCTGAGGTATTTACTTATCGTTTAATTCGTCAAGGCCGCGAATTTAAAGTGGATTTTGATTTAACTAAACCCATCACTCCGCCAGCAGCCCCTTGGGGATACACAGACTAAAATTATTCATCTTCGCACTGTAGTAAAACACTTAATGCTGGTTGGTAAGCTCTAGGGTTAGTAGGCATACTTTCGTACTCTTGCACGCCATCCAGCACTTTAAGCATAAATGTTTTATTAAGGCACAAGCGATTAGCATGGCGTAGTAAAAATACACTCTGATTTGCAAAGTGTTTGTAATCGTCTGACTGGATCTCTATTTTATAGTTATCATCGTCGAGTTTTGTTTGGTAATAATGTACTTTATTATCAAAGTCGTAGAGTTTTTCTGTTTTTGCTTGTTCGGCAAAAGCTGTGCCTACGCTTGAACAAGCTAGCAAAGCACTGCCAATAACTAAGCTAATGTTTAATCCTTGCATAAATAATTCCTTTAATTTGCGAACTTTATACCCATTAATACTATCAGTATTAAGCGCTATTTATTTATATTAAGTTTAACACCCAATAAGGGAAAGTGTGATGTTCAAACAAATAAAACAACTTTTTTCTGTATTCGATGAGCAACAGCCAAGTATGCAAGAGCATGATTTAAAAACAGCGGTTGCTGCATTATTAATTGAGGTAATGCGCGCCGATGCTAAGTTAGATGATGATGAACAACATACTTTAACGACTACCTTAAAACGCTATTTTGCATTAAACGATGCAGACGTAAACGAGCTGCTAAATAATGCAAACAGTAGCGTGGATAGCGCGACAGATTATTTTCAGTTTTCAAAACAAATTAACCAACATTGTAGTGCTGCGCAGCGCATTGAAATAATAGAGTTATTATGGCGCTTAGCCTATGCCGATGGTGAGATTGATCCGCAAGAAGAGTACGTAATACGTAAAGTGGCAGGCTTGTTATATGTAACTCATGTAGATTTTATCGCCGCTAAAATTGCGGCGACAAAATAGAGCTTTAGCAGGTTAGCTAAGCTTGCTGGCAACAGTTACTAATTGTTGTGCTAATGCAGACACTTTTTCTGCTGTATTTGGGTTATTAATTTGGCCATTTTCATCGAGTACAGTATGCACAGCCGGTACTGCTAGCTGATCGGCAAGTACTAATGAGCCAACACCACTTAAAATATCACGCACGTGGTTTAAGCCACGTAGACCACCTAATCCACCGGGTGATGCTGCAAATAACGCCACTACTTTATTGCGAAAAGCAGGTACTGCACCTTGCTCTGTGCGAGAAGCCCAGTCGATTGCATTTTTAAGCGCTGCAGTAATAGAGCCATTGTATTCAGGGCTGGCTAATAAAATACCATCTGCAGCACGTAACTTCTCTTTTAACAGCTGCACATCGGCAGGAGTACCTTGCGCTTCAATATCTTGATTAAAAAGTGGGATATTTAAATCGGCAAGTTTAATTATTTCTACTTCTGCACCACTTTCTAATGCAAAGCGTGCTGCTTCATTGATCAGTTGTTGATTAAAGCTGTCTTTACGTAAACTACCTGCTAAAGCAATAATTTTTGGTGCTGTCATGGTTTATCCTGCTAATGTGTTAGTAAATCACTTAACCAAAGTTCGGGCTAATGTAACCTGAGCTCCGGATAATAAACTTATCTCAAGCAGCTATTTTCAGCGCTAACTGCGTTGAATTTACTTGCAATAG
>NZ_JAGGDL010000048.1:0-24864 GCF_017653575.1 Pseudoalteromonas sp. K222D | reverse complement strand
GTCTTCGTTTCGCTATCCGTGAAGGTGGTCGTACTGTAGGCGCTGGCGTTGTTGCAAACATCGTAGCGTAATAATTAGCCTAGCTAATTAGTACTAAAAAAACCGAGCTTACGCTCGGTTTTTTAATGCCTGATATAAAGTAAACCTTTCAGAACCTAGCTATAAAAAGAGTGCTTAGTGATTTTAAGAGGGGCTATTTAGGCAGGCTTACGATGGGGTAGCTAAGTGGTGTTTTGTCGCTGTGATTGATACTGTGTACTGTATTGGCATTGTAAGAAGTAAGGCTGGGCTGTAGTGCTAAATTAAAGTCCTGTTATTACCTTTGCTACATTAAGTCACTTAGGCTTGATTGGTTGGCTAATACTCTCTTTTAACTTTGGTCATTTATATTTATGGCTGGGATCAAAAACGCCAGCGTTAAGCTGGCGTTTGTTATGCGAGGTTAAAGCTATTATGCTTTAGGTCCTGCATTTTTAATTTCGTCTGATACGTCATATTTAGTGAAGTTTTCAGTGAAATCGGCTGCAAGTTTAGCTGCATATTCAGCATACTTAGCTTTGTCTTCCCAGGTATTAATTGGGTTAAGTAAGTTGCTGTCTACACCTGGAACGGCTACAGGTACGTCTAGGTTTAAAACATCAATGTGTTGAGTTTCTACGCCAACTAGTTTACCCGATACAATAGCATCTACTACAGCACGTGTAGTTGGAATATCAAAACGCTTACCAGTACCGTAAGGGCCGCCAGTCCAACCTGTGTTAACTAGGTATACTTTAGCGCCAAACTCACGTACACGCTTCATTAGAAGCTCAGCATAAACACCTGCTGGACGTGGGAAGAATGGTGCGCCAAAACAAGTTGAGAATGTTGACTCAATATCGCTTGTAGAACCAATCTCAGTAGAGCCTACTTTTGCAGTGTAGCCACTTAAGAAGTGAAATGCTGCCGCTTCTTCAGTCAATATTGATACTGGAGGAAGTACACCACTTACGTCACACGTTAAAAATACCACTGCTTTTGGCTCGCCTGCGCGGTTTTCTACTTTACGTTTTTCAACGTGCTCAAGAGGGTACGCAGCACGGCTATTTTGTGTAAGGCTAGTATCGTTAAAATCAGGTACACGATTTTCATCAAGCACTACGTTTTCTAAAATAGTACCAAAGCGGATCGCATCCCAAATAACAGGTTCATTTTTTTGTGATAGGTCGATACATTTAGCGTAACAGCCGCCTTCAATGTTAAACACACTACCAGGTGCCCAACCGTGTTCGTCATCGCCAATTAAAAAGCGAGTTGGATCTGCTGAAAGAGTTGTTTTACCTGTACCAGATAAGCCAAAGAATAAAGCGGTATCGCCTGCTTCACCAACGTTTGCAGAGCAGTGCATTGGTAATACACCTTTCGCTGGAAGTAGGAAGTTCTGTACAGAGAACATTGATTTTTTCATTTCACCGGCATAACGCATGCCAGCAAGTAATACTTTACGTTGTGCAAAGTTAATGAGTACCGTACCGTCACTGTTTGTGCCATCGCGCTCAGGCTCACATACAAATGAAGGAACGTTCATTACTTGCCACTGAGGTACGTCAGATGAGTTGTAAGATTTAGGTTGAATAAACATATTTTTAGCAAAAATATGATGCCATGCAGTTTCTGTAGTAACAACAACAGGTAGATAGTGCTCTGGATCAGCGCCTACTTCAAGGTGAGAGATGAAGTGATCATTACTTTGCACATACGCCTCTACACGTGCCCACAAAGCATCAAACTTATCTGCGTCGAATGGGCGATTTACGTTGCCCCATTGGATTTCGTTTTCAGTACTAGATTCTTGAACAATAAAGCGATCTTTTGGAGAACGACCGGTGCGATGACCAGTATTTGCTACAAAAGCACCATTGGCTGCTAAAGTACCCTCGCCACGACGGATCGCGTGTTCGACAAGTTCAGCTGCAGTTAGATCGACAAAACGAGTAGCGCTTGAAGTCATGTTTATACCTAAATTGTGTGAGATTGAACGGGATAGCCTGGGTCTTGTTAACCTTTAAGCTACGATTATAGTAACAGATGAGCTAAGGATATTCGAGCTTATGAAGGTGTTAAAAACACATATATTGGGTAAAAAACATGAATAATTTCAATGACACCGGTATCATAAAAACGGCTATTTTTATGATACCGGTGTCATTTTAAAATTATAAAAAAAGCCGCATAGCATGTGACTTTTTTATAATTTAGATTTAATGCGTGATTAGTTAAAAATGTTTTTCACATCTTGCTCATCAAAAAGATAATCTTTTAGACAGTAATGGCAGCTAATTTTGATTTCGCCATGCTCAGCAACATCATCAAGTAGCGCTTGTTGGCCAATATTAACTAATGCAGTCATGGTTTTTTCGCGGGTACAACCACACTTAAATTGAATGCTTTGTGGCTCAAACACACGCGGGTTATCTTCGTGGTACAAACGAGTTAGTACGGTGTTAGCATCAAGCTCTAATAGTTCTTCATCTTTAATGGTATGGCTAAGAGCTTCTAAGTGGGCAAAGTCTTCAATAGATTTTTGTTTATCAACGGGTAAAACTTGTAAAAATAAACCACAAGCTTTGGCATTTCCCTCGGTTGTATCGGTTGCAAACCAAAGACGCGTTTTTAATTGCTCTGATTGCTCAAAGTAAGCCTCTATACATTCACTTAAGGTTTCATGCTCTAAAGGCACTATACCTTGATAGCGCTCCCCTTTAGTTGGCGTAATAGTAATAACCATATAGCCTTGGCCTATCAACTCTTTTACTGTGCTACCTGTTACTTCACTTTGTAAGCGAGCTATACCACGCATGTTTTGTTTATCGTCGCCATTAATTACCGCGTATTTAACCGGCCCATCACCTTGTAGTTGAACCGCTATTTCGCCTTCAAATTTTAAGGTGGCTGTTAATAAACAGGTCGTAACAAGCAGTTCACCCAATAATGCTTTAACTGCATCAGGGTAATTATGATTGGCGATCATTTCGTTGTAGGCATTCTCAATTTGTACGAGTTCGCCACGAACATCGAGATTGTCGAATAAATAACGGTGGAGTAAATCTTGTTGCATGAGCGACTATACCTAACTTAATTTCAATTTTAAAAGTTCGCGTCTTTGCTTCTTATCCGGTTTTTTATCCGGATGAGGTGCAAAAAGGCTGTTATTTTTGCGCGCGATAGAATTTTCTTCGCGTTTAGCAATACTGGCATCAGATTCTTGATACAAGGTCTGTGCAATGGGGGCGCTTTGGCGTTTTTCAAGTATTTTGAGCACAGTTACTATTTTTTCATCTACCCCTTGGGCTAATTTTATAGTTGCGCCTATTTCTACTATTTTGCCTGCTTTGGTACGCTGGCCATTATAATGTACTTTTCCGCCTTGTACCATTTCGCGAGCCGCAGCACGTGTTTTATAAAATCGTGCCGCCCATAACCATTTGTCTAATCTAATTTTTAGCTCATCTTTATGTTCTAAATTAGGGTTAGCATTACTTTTTTTAGCCATAAAGCACCTTTAATAAGTGTTTGCCTAGATTTTAAAATTTACCATAAAAGCTATTTGCGATGAAGGATTACTACAACAGCTGTTTTTATGCAGCGGCTAAATTAAAATCAATCTGTTTACAAAGTTTAATATTAGCATGCTTGTTGAATGAAAAATGAAAAGGTACTATGCATAGCGATTAGGTAAAAACTAAAATAAGAATACTATTTATGGAACAGCAAGTTCAACAATTTAAACATTTTATAAGCCGTTTACCGCATGCCAAATTGAGTGCGGTTGTTACATTATTAGTTGTTGTTTATATTGCTTTTTTATCGTCTAAACTCGTTTGGCTTATGTGGCCAAATCCTATTGTGTCACCACTCACGCCAACCTACTACGGACAACATTCAACTGCAGCAAGTAACAATTATTCTCAACATATAATTGAGCAATTTATATTTGGTAAAATAATTGTTAAAAGCAAGAGCGATGATCACGCTGCGAAAGTTGTTAATGATGCCCCTGAAACGCGCTTAAGTATTAATCTTACTGGTATTGTAGCGGTAAATAACGACGATAAAGCGGGGCTCGCTATTATAGAGTCACAAGGCAAGCAAGAAACCTACCTAGTAGATGAAGCAGTGCAAGGGACGCGAGCTAAACTAGCGCAGATATTACCTGACCGCGTTATTTTAACGGTAAACGGACGATTTGAAACATTAATGTTAGATGGTCTCGACTTTACAAAAACAGTATCTATGCCGGTTTTAGCTGCACGTGATGAAGCTGAAATGGGCCCACAATTAGGGCCTGCCCCAAGTGAGCAACAAATAGATGTAACTGCCGATCCAAACATTAAGCAGGCTTTAATCGAAACCCGTGAAGAGTTGCTCGAAGAGCCCGGTAAGTTATTTGACTATATTCGCGTGTCACAAGCGATGAGCGATGGGGAACTTATTGGTTATCGCTTGAGTCCAGGTAAAGAGCCTGAGCTATTTAAGCAGATGGGATTACAAAATAACGATTTAGCTGTTGCAATTAATGGCTATCAACTAACAGATTTAAAACAGGCCATGGCAGCCATTAATGAGCTGCGTAACAGTACAGATGCCACTATCACTATTGAACGTGATAACCAGCAAATAGACGTACAATTTAGTCTGCAATAACTTAGCATTGGAGTTTTAATATAATGGTTCAGGCGCTACACCTCACAAAAATTAAAAAAGGGTTAGCTAAGTACGCAGCACTTTTTCTAGCAGCAAGCATTTCGTTTTCTGTTGCTGCTGTTGAATACGCTGCTAACTTTAAAGGCACTGATATTAATGAGTTTATTAATATTGTTGGTAAAAATCTTAATAAAACAATAATTATTGACCCTAACGTACGTGGCAAAGTAAATGTGCGTAGTTATGAGTTAATGGGCGAAGCGCTTTATTATCAATTCTTTTTAAATGTATTAGAAGTTTATGGCTATTCAGCCATTGAAATGGACAATAATATAATAAAAATTGAAAAAAGCTCGGATGCTAAAAAATCAAACGTACCGCTAATTACAGATGGCAGTGAAGCCAGCGGCGATATGATGATTACCCGAGTTGTACGGGTTAAAAATGTAAGCGTGCAAGAGCTAGGTCCTTTGGTTCGTCAATTTAGCGACCAAAAAGATGGCGGCCATGTTGCTAACTTTAATGCCGCAAACGTAATGATGCTTACCGGGCATGCTGCATCGGTAAACCGCTTAGTTGAAATAATACGCTCGGTTGATCAAGCGGGCGATAAGCGTGTTGATATTGTAAAGCTTAAATTTGCTACCGCAGATGATGTGGTATCTGTAGTTGATAATATTTATAAAGACAGCGGAAAAGGCAGTATTCCAGAGTTTTTAATACCTAAAGTGGTTGCTGATGGCCGTACTAACAGCGTTATTGTTAGTGGCGAAGGCCAAGCACGCACCCGTGCTATTGAGCTTATTAAGCGCTTAGACGGTGAGCTTGAAAGCCAAGGGAACACTAAAGTATTTTATCTAAATTACGCAAAAGCAGAAGATTTAGTTAAAGTATTGCAAGGTGTTAGTAAGTCGCTAACAGATGACACTCAAGGCGGCAGCGCAACCAAAACACGTACTCGCAGTAACAACGACACCAGCATAGAAGCCCACCCCGATTCAAACTCATTAATTATTACAGCACAACCCGATACCATGCGCTCGCTTGAGTCAGTTATAGAGCGTTTAGATATTCGCCGTGCGCAAGTATTGGTTGAAGCAATTATAATTGAGGTAATGGAAGGCGACGGGATTAACTTTGGTTTGCAGTGGATTTCTGAGCAAGGCGGTATGCTGCAGTTTAATAATGGCACAACTGTACCGGTTGGTGCGTTAGCTGTAGCGGCTGAGCAAGCACGTGATACTACCGTATCTAAAAATATAATTGGCACCGAAACCGGCACTGTTACTCAGGTTGATGAAACCACTCAGGGTGACTACGGCCCATTAGCATCATTACTCGGTGGTATTAATGGTTTAGCCATGGGGGTGATAAAAAATGACTGGGGCGCAATTGTTCAAGCCGTTTCGACCGATAGTAATTCAAATATTTTGGCGACTCCCTCTATTACTACTATGGATAATGAAGAAGCGTCTATTTTAGTGGGTCAAGAAGTGCCCATAATTACTGGCTCACAAACGGGTAGCAATAACGCCAACCCATTTCAAACCGTTGAACGCCAAGAAGTGGGTATAAAGCTTAAAGTAACCCCGCAAATTAACGACGGCTCTGCTGTGCAGTTAACCATTGAACAAGAAGTGTCGAGTGTAAGTGGTGCTACTGCTGTTGATATTTCAGTTAATAAGCGTTCAATTAAAACCACAGTAATGGCCGATGATGGCGGTATGGTGGTGCTTGGCGGCTTAATAGATGAAGACGTACAAGAAAGTGTGTCTAAGGTGCCACTACTAGGCGACATTCCTATTTTAGGTCACTTATTTAAATCAACTAATACCACACGACGTAAGCGTAACCTGATTGTATTTATTCGCCCGACTATTATTCGCGACGGAATTAGCATGAATAAGTTGAGCTTTAATAAATATAACTTTATTCGTGGCGAGCAATTTAAGCAGCGCGAAGATGGTATAGAGTTAATGCCAAGAACCGACACGCCTATTTTACCCGAGTGGAATGATGAGCTAATACTGCCACCTACGTATGAAGAGCATTTACGCAAACAAAATGCACAAGAGCGTAAAGATGACTAAGGCGATTAAAGAGATAAATCAAGATGTGGTTCATCCTAATGCGCATCATCCGGACGAGCTATTAACCAGTGACGACTTAGTTGAGCTGCCCGCTAAACGTTTGCCTTTTTCATACGCACGGCGAGCCGGAGTGTTGCTGAGTAAAAATAAAGAGCAGCGCATAGTGTATTACCGTGGCGAACTTGATATTGACGTACTGTTAGAAGTACGCCGTATTGCAGGACATGGTTTTACGCTTGAGCAGCTTGATGATGACAAGTTTGAGCTACTGCTAGAGGCTTCGTATCAGCGAGATAGTTCTGAAACGCAACAAATGATGGAAGACATTGGCAACGAAGTTGACTTGTTTTCATTAGTAGACGAATTGCCACAAACCGAAGATTTATTGGCAGGCGATGATGATGCGCCAATTATTAAACTTATAAATGCAATGCTCAGTGAAGCAATTAAAGAGGGGGCGTCTGATATTCATATTGAAACCTTTGAGCAAGAACTGGTTATTCGCTTTAGGGTTGATGGTGTATTAAAAGAGGTACTTAAACCTAATCGTAAATTAGCATCCTTGCTGGTATCGCGAATTAAGGTAATGGCTAAGCTCGATATTGCCGAAAAACGTATACCACAAGATGGCCGTATTAGTTTGCGTATTGCAGGGCGTGCAGTTGATGTACGGGTATCAACCATGCCATCGAGTTTTGGTGAGCGTGTTGTGCTGCGTTTACTGGATAAAAATAACGCGCACTTAAATCTTGAAGATTTAGGTATGACCGCACAAAACCGTGAATTGTTTGCAAATTTAATTAGTAAACCTCATGGCATTATTTTAGTAACCGGGCCTACAGGCTCTGGTAAAAGTACCACCTTGTACGCAGGTATGAGTCAAATAAACTCTCGCGATCGTAATATTTTAACGGTTGAAGACCCCATTGAATACGAAATACCGGGCATTGGCCAAACGCAAGTAAATACTAAAGTAGGTATGACCTTTGCGCGTGGCTTACGGGCTATTTTACGTCAAGATCCCGATGTAGTGATGGTTGGTGAAATACGCGACCTAGAAACCGCTCAAATTGGTGTGCAAGCATCATTAACCGGTCACTTAGTAATGTCTACGTTGCATACAAATACTGCTTCTGGCGCTATTACTCGTATGGAAGATATGGGAGTGGAGCCATTTTTACTGTCATCGTCGTTACTCGGTGTGTTATCGCAGCGACTAGTACGCACACTGTGTAAAAGCTGTAAAAAAGAACATGTAGCCGATGAGCGCGAGTGCCAGTTATTAGGCGTACCGTTTGAAAGCAAACCAACTATACACCGTGCAGTAGGGTGTGAGGCATGTAACTTTAATGGTTATAAAGGCCGTACTGGTATTCATGAGTTATTAGTGGTGGACGAAACCATTCGTGAAATGATCCACAATGGTAAGGGCGAGCAAAGCGTTGAAAAATACATTCGCAAGCTCAGTCCAAGTATTCGTCAAGATGGCTGTAGCCGTGTACTTGCAGGTAAAACAACACTTGAAGAAGTATTGCGTGTTACCCGTGAGGAAGGCTAATAATGGCAGCATTTGAATACCGTGCCTTAGATGGCCGAGGCAAAGAAAAAAAAGGCATTTTAGAAGCGGATACAGCAAAACAAATTCGCCAAATATTACGCGATCAAAAATTAACGCCGCTCGAAGTTGTACCCGCGGCGCAAAGTGATAAACAGGTTAAAGGCCAAAAAACGTCATTACTTGGCGGTTTGTTTAAACCTACTATATCAACCTCAGATTTGGCGCTTATAACTCGCCAGTTAGCAACACTCATTCAATCGGCTCTGCCAGTTGAGGGTGCGGTAATGGCTGTGGCTGAGCAATGTGAAAAACCACGTTTAAAACGCATGCTGATGTCGGTTCGCTCAAAAGTAGTGGAAGGGTATACCCTTGCCGACGGTATGAGTGAGTTTCCGCATGTGTTTGACGATTTATACCGCGCTATGGTTGCCGCAGGCGAAAAGTCAGGGCATTTAGACCAAGTACTAAACCGGCTTGCCGATTACACCGAGCAGCGCCAATATATGCGCAGTCAAATAACGCAAGCTATGGTGTACCCCATTATTTTAGTGGTGTTTGCTATTGCAATTGTGTCGGTTTTATTAGGTACTGTAGTACCTAAAATACTTAAAACGTTTGAGAAAACCAAGCAAGTACTCCCTTGGACCACTGAGTGGGTAATGGCGGGAAGTCATTTTGTACAAAATTATTGGTTTATTAGTTTAATTGTAATAACGGCCCTAGCGATAGGGATTAAGCATGCTTTAAAACAGCCTAAAATTCGTTTTTGGTGGGATGATAAAATATTGCATATGCCCGGTATTGGTAAAGTAGCTAGAGGTATTAATACCGCTCGTTTTGCCCGAACTTTAAGTATTTTATCATCAAGCTCGGTACCGCTACTTGAAGGTATGCGTATTGCGGGTGGAGTGCTGATCAACGAAAAAATTAAAAAAGCAGTTGCCGATGCAGCGGATAGAGTAAGCGAAGGGGCAAGTTTAAGAGCGGCCTTACAGCAAACTAAATTGTTTCCGCCAATGATGCTACATATGATAGCCAGCGGTGAAAAATCTGGCGAGCTGGAGCAAATGTTAGAACGCGCTGCTAATAACCAAGATCGCGAATTTGAAAGTATGGTTAATGTATCGCTAAAACTATTAGAACCCGCAATGATCGCTTTAATGGCGGTTATTGTATTATTTATAGTAATGGCAATTTTACAGCCAATTATGGCAATGAATAAAGCTGTAGGGCTTTAACTTAAAAGTAAATTAATGGTTTAATAAACCATTGTTTAGTGTTTTTAGAATAATGAGGTAATTACGTGAATAAACAATCAGGTTTTTCTTTGCTAGAAGTGATGGTCGTACTGGTTATAATTGGCATGATCATGTCAATTGTGGCACCTAATATTATGGGTCAACAAGAAGAGGCCGCTATCGATAAAGCACACTTAGATATTCAGCAGCTTGAAGATGCAATGAGCCTTTATAAGCTTAAAAATAAAAGCTACCCAAGTACCGAGCAAGGCCTAGAAGCATTGGTTAATAAAACCAGCATAGAGCCAATACCAAAACGTTTTCCAGATGGTGGCTTTATTAGTAAATTACCAGAGGATCCGTGGGGCAATACTTATCAGTTAATTAGTCCAGGAGAAATTGGTAAATTTGATATTTTTTCTTTAGGTCCAGATGGCCAAGCCGGCACCGATGACGACATTGGTAACTGGGACGAAGAAAAACAGTAATGGCCATCAATCGCGCAGTGTATTTATATACTAATACCCAGGGCTTACTATGCAAGTAAGCTCTGAGAGATTGCGTGCAAAAAGCCGCGGCTTTAGTTTAATCGAAATTTTAGTGGTATTAGTGATCATCGCTTTTGCCACAAAAATGGTGGTATATAGCTTAGAAGGCGGCGCTGAGGATGAGTTAGATACTCAAGCGCTTAGGCTGCATACCACCATTAATATGGCATCAGAATTTGCTATTTTAAACCAAGTTGAATTGGGTTTTCATATAGACAACAACGTATTTGAGTTTTTAGTTTTTGATGGTGAAAAGTGGGTAAGCTTTGTCAGAGAAGCATTATTTGAGCCGGTTGAATTTGATCCACGCTTTAAACTAGCGCTTAACCTAGACGACTTAGCTTGGGCGCAAGATAACTTACTCGAGCAAGCAAATTGGCGTGAGCTAATGAGCGGCGACGAAGACAGCTTATTGGAGCTTAAAAAGTTTAAAATTCCGCAAGTGCTAATACTATCTTCGGGCGAAGTAAGTGCATTTCAATTAACACTCGAATTAAAAGAGCAAAGCGAGCCGGTTTACTTTATTGAAGGCGAGTTTACTGCGCCAGTGAATTTACGCCGAGAGCCCGAATAATGCGCCAGTATAATAAAGGTTTTACTTTACTTGAAGTGCTAGTGGCATTGAGTATTTGTGCTATGGCAGGTATTGCAGCAATGCAAGCAACCAGTGAGCACATTCATCATCTATCTAGCATAGAAGAGCAAACTTACGCCTCATGGGTTGCCGAAAACATTATGGTAGAGCAGCGTACCAAAGGCGAACAATGGGAAGGGAAAGACGGCGTGCGCGGTAGTGAAGTTATGGCGGGTGTTGAATGGTTTTGGCGCCAAGATATAGGTAAAACCGCAGATAAAGACTTTGTAAAATTAACCATTAATATATTTAGTGATGAAAAATACGAACACTCAATATATGAGCTGGCAACTTATTTAAATAAAGGCAAAAAATAAGTGAAGCAACGCGGATTTACCTTACTTGAAGTGATGGTAGCCTTGGGGATTTTAGGCTTTGTTATTATGGCCACGCACCAAATACTAGATACCACTACCCGCGCCAAAGAGGCTTCGGATGATAAAATAGCCGAGCTAAATGGTTTGCAAACCACCTTTAGGTTAATGGATCAAGATTTTAGTCAAATGACCAAACGTGCTGTACGCAATGAAGCAGGCGATGTGCAAGAGCAGTATTTGCTAGCCGGACGCTATGTTTTAGATAGCCAATATGATGGCATTGGCTTTGTGCGCGACGGCTGGATAAATCCAATTAATTTATTACCACGCTCAGAATTACAAGCTGTGGGTTATCGCGTAATAAACGACAACTTGGAGCGAGTGTACCGTGTATATGTTGATCAGCTTGATAATATGGAGCCGCGTGTACAGGTTGTTTTAAAAAACATTGAAGAGCTAAAGTTTGAATTTTTAGACGATAAAAACGAATGGCAAGCTAAGTGGCAAATTAAAGCGCTCCCCAAAGCGGTCGCTGTTACGCTGCAACAAATAGAGGCAGAGCCAATTAGGCGAGTATTTTTAGTGCCAGGACAAGGTAAAGAAATTCTACCATCGAGCCCATCAACTGATGATGCACTGGCCGATGAAGGTAACCCGCAAGAAGGTGGGCAGTAATGGGGCTGCGTTCTTCTCGTGGAGCCGCACTTGTTATTGTGCTGTTTATTGTTGCATTAGCGGCCATTTTAGCCGTAGAAATGAGTGCTAACTTAATGGTGCAAGTGCAAAAAAGTACTAACTTACAGGGTCATCAACAAGCTAAGTGGTATGCCTATGGTGCAGAAGAGCTTGCCATAAAAGCGCTGATTAAAAGCAAAAGAGACGATCCTGACAAAACCACGTTAGATCAAATATGGGCGCAGCAAGGCGATATACCTTACCCAGTTGATAACGGCACACTAAGCGGAAAAATAACGGATTTACAAGCATGTTTAAACTTAAATGCTATAGCCGTAGAACCAGATTTAAATAGTGCTAGCAAAACCAATCCAGCGCACAAGGCCTTGTTCGCATTACTTGAAAATATTGAAGATTTACCGGCACAAGAGTCAGAGGAAACCATGGCTGACAGTGTGTTTGATTGGCTAGACGAAAACAGCATTACATACCGTTCAGGAGCAGAAGAAGGGGAATACTTGTCGCGTCAATTTCCGTACATGACCGCCAATAGCTTATTTGCATCAACCTCAGAGCTGCGTTTGGTTAAAGGTTTTAACCCATTAGTAATGGAAAAAGTGCTGCCTTATGTTTGTGTAATACCTGGTAGCACTTTATTGTCTATTAATGTGAATACCTTAGCAGCAGAGCAAGCACTCATTTTGAGTACCCTTATAGATGAGCTAAGTGTATCGGGTGCTGAAGCTGTGATTGCTGCTCGCCCAGATGCAGGCTTTGAAAGTAAAGCTGCCTTTTTTGAACAAGTTCAGCAGCAAGGCGGGCAAAACGTCAAAGCGGTAGAAAAATTGTTTAGTATTAATAGCGAATATTTTAAATTACAAACGCAGGCAAACTTTGTTGATCTGCGTTTTTCGATGACCACATTACTGCACGCCAAAGACGGCGACGTAACGATACTGGCGCGAAAATTTGGAGGCGTACAGTGACAGAAATACTGTTGATCCGCACGGGTCAAACCGAACAAGAATTACTTAATTGGTTAATATACTCACCACAAGAACAACAAATAATAGCCAGTGGTGAGCTAGTTAATGCCAGTTATTTAAACGAACTGAGCGAAAAATCGCTAGGGCGCGAAGTCGTTGTATTATTGCCTTGTGACCAAGTGCAATTAAAAACGGTAATGCTACCGACTAAATGGAATCGTAAGTTAGAGCAAGCTTTGCCTTATATGCTCGAAGAAGATATAGCGTGCGATATAGATGAGCTATTTATTGCTGTAGGTGAGCCAGTGATGATTGGCGAGCAGCATGCTGTTCGTGTTGCTATGACCGACCGCGAATGGTTTGAGGCGTGGCTAGCGCTATTTGCAGAGCATAATTTATCGGTATATAAAATATTACCCGATGCTTTGTTATTACCCCCAGCAGATGAGGACACAGTAACGGCAATAGCACTTAATAATCAGTGGTTATTTAAACAAGGCCCATGGCGTATAAGTGCAGTAGAGACGAGCTGGTTAAATGGTTACTTAACAGCAATGGGTAATCCAGATGTAAAGCATTTTAGTCCGGCGACTCAGTTTCCTGAAACGGTAAACTTACAGGCTCAAACCAGTGATTACGACCTACCGCTGGCCTTATTTGCTAAGCAACTAGAGCATACTAAGTTTAATCTTCGCCAAGGTATGTATCAGCTTAAAAAGAAAAGCACCTTATGGTGGGGGTACTGGAAAAGTGCTGCCATTATTACCAGCGTTGCCTTAGTAGCGAGTATTACGATTAAAGCTATAGAGTTGCATCAGCTAAATACCCAGTTAGAACTTGCTAAAGCACAGGTAATTGAGCGCTACCAAAAGGCATTTCCGGGAACTAAGGTTCGCCCACACCTTATTAAAAACCAAATTAAAGGTGCACTGGCAAAAATACAAGATACCAGCGACGCTGGATTTTTAGAGTTAACCACAGAATTAGTGGGGGTGTTTTCGCAGGTAAGTAATTTTACCCCTGAAACACTGCGTTATGACAAAAAACGTAATGAATTACGTATGAGAGCACGCGCAAAAGACTTTCAAACCTTTGGTAAAGTTAAAGCCATACTTGAACAGCAAGGGTTAACGGTTGATCAAGGTTCGTTAAGTAACGATGGTGACTTTGTGGTTGGCGAAATTAAACTGCGAGGTGCAGTATGAAGCAGCAGTTAATTAAACATTGGCGCTCACTAAAAGAGCAAGAGCAGCAGTTAATAATCGTTGCGAGTGGTATTTTTATTGTGTTTATTTTAGTGATGGGCATTTTTAGACCCTTAAATAATGCAATAGCAAGTGCTGAGCAATCGCAATTAAAACAGCAAGAGCTACTAGTGTGGGTTGACGAAAGTATTGTAAAGCTCAAGGCCGCTGGTAATACACAAGTGGTTAATAGTCAAAACATTAGCCAAATAGTTAACGCCACCCGCGGACGCTATAAAATAAATATTAGTAAAATGCAGCCAAGTAATAACTCGCTACGTTTAACGCTCGACTCAGTAGAGTTTAATCAATTAATACTGTGGCTTGATGAACTGGTCAATCAACATGGTCTACGGGTCGAAAATTTAGATTTGAGCCGTGACGATAAGTCGGGCTATGTACGTGTTAGCCGTTTGCTATTAGAGAAGTAATGAATGAAAAAAATAATAACCTTATCCATTGTATTTTTACTTAGTTTTATTGTGTTTTGTATTATTAAGTTACCTGCAGCGGTGGCCATTGACCTAGCAAAACCTTATTTTCCTAAGCAACTTGAAGTAGGGCAAAGTGTTGGCACTATTTGGCAAGGGCAAATGATGCAAGTGCGCTACCAAGGTGAGCAATTAAATAATGTGCGTTGGGATGTTGCCGGGTGGGCATTATTTACCGGTAAGTTAAATGCCAATGTAAAATTTGGTGACCCACGTGAGCGCAGTGATATATCGGGTTATGCAGATGTGAGCTTTGGTTTATTTAATAAGCAAGTGAAAGTAACCAATGGATTAGTGCGCTCAACAGTTGAAAGAGCGATGCAACGCATACAACTTCCGTTACCTGTAACCGCTAAAGGTCGTGTGATCTTGGAATTGGCAGAGTATACATCGGGCGCACCTTATTGTGAGTCACTGCAAGGCGAGATAGCGAGCCCTAATATTGACGTACAAGGTTTGAACGGTTGGTTTAATATAGGCCCGCTTGGTGGTAACCTAAGCTGTAAATCGGGCGACATAGCCATACTTATCGACCCAGATAACACCTTAGGGCTTGAAGCTGATGCAACCCTAAAAGCTAATTTTGACTTTAAAGTATCAGGCTATGTAAAGCCCGATGCCACGTTGCCAAAAGATGTACATGATGCGGTTAAGTTTTTAGGTCGTCCAGATAATCAAGGCCGTTACCCGCTCAACTTTTAATGTTTAATATAAAGAGTTTTAATGCAATTACCCCAATTTACTGAGCAGCACGCTAAGCAGCTCAGCACATTTTTAGACACCCAGTCTCAAGCGATGACGCTAACGCAAAGCCAAGGTTATTTATTTGGCGTAATTTGCTCTCCTGAGCCTCTAGACGTACATGAGTGGATGGCAGCAATTTTGCCTAATACAGCTAATAATGTAGATGAAGAAATGCTATTTTTATTTATGGCGTTATACCATCAAATTAGTGAGCAAGTATTTGAAGTAGGCTATAAATTACCAGCACAATATAATTACGAATTTTGCAGTAATTGGAGCGCAGGTTTTGTAACGGCAACAACGTCATATACTCAAAAGTTATTAAGTTCAACCGCGTTAGAGGCAGAATATAAACAAGCCCTCGAAAGTGCTCAAGCCACATTAAGCTTTTTTGCACTTGATGGGCAAACCATTAGCCAAATAGCGTTACAAAACAGTATTGATGAGCAGTTACTTTGCCAGCAGCAATATGAGCTAATGGGCGACTTTGCGCTAGGCTTTGCAGAGCTAGTGGAAATAGTCGCGCTTAATAGTGGCTTGTACACAGATGAAGGCTGGGAAGAGTAGTTTAGGTGCAGTAATGAGTTGAGCTCAAAATATAGCCGTGAAATAAGTTTAAGCGCCTAGTTCTAATATAATATCAGTGCAGCCTTGCTTGCACTTAATCAGCCCTTTACCCGGCTCGCTGGTGGCTAAGTCGAGTGTTAAAACCCCATTACATTTTTCGCACTTTAGCGTTTTACCCTGCGTGAGTTTTTTAAGCATATTACGTTGCTGGTGAAATGAGTCGCTGGCTTTTTTATTTAATCCAGAAAAGTCCATTATTTACCTCGCATGTGTTCTAGTGAGCCGGATACTATTTTACATACAGTGTTTAAGCGCTCATCATAAAAATATAGGTTTAAGTCGCGCTCACGGCAGTAGCGTAAGTGAAATAATCTTATTGAGTCATCGGTAGTAAATGTTTTTTCGGTGTACTCACGCTCAGATTCAGACAGCGTTAACTGCGCACTAATTTTGTTTTTAGTCATACTGGCAGTAGGGCTGCGATTCACTTTGCTTGCATCACTTAAAAAGTCAATACCATCGTTAAATAACCGCTCACGAGGCTCTTTCACCAAAGGGTGATCGACTGTGAAAAAGGCGAGGACTACTATTACCAAAATAATAAATTTTTTCATAGTTGGGTAAACTTTGATCCAAATAACATAAAATGATGCTGCAGTGTAATAAAATGCATTTGAAAAGCAAGTAACTAAAGTGAATAAATTATTAGCGATCTATGCCAGTAATTTTAGCCAATATTGTTATAATAGCTAACAGCAGTTAGATATTTCTGAAATATCTGAAAGTATTCAAGTCTTGTTATAAATATTATACGTAATAAGTACGTTATTACACTATAAGGTAAACCTTGAATATAGCTGAATTTTTATTTCCAAGCGGTGTTGAGGAACTTCGATGGACAAACAAATTAAAGTAAAAAATATACCAGTTGAAGTAAAGATTCAAAAGCCGGATCTTAGCGGGCAACAGGATCGGTTTAATCCACGTAATCGTATTTACGTGCGTGCTGTTAATGGCTTGCACCAACTTCTTAGGCAGCGAATTGGCTTTTTAGGTCTGTTGGCATTTATGCTGCTACCTTGGATAAATTTTAATGGTGAGCAGGCCGTTTTATTTGATTTAATAGGTCAAAAATACAATATTTTTGGTTTAACTCTGTGGCCGCAAGACTTTACCATACTCGCCTTTATTTTTATGTTGGCCGCGTTTGCTTTGTTTTTGGTTACTACTTTTTATGGACGAGTGTGGTGTGGTTATACCTGCCCACAAACAGTGTGGACCTTTACCTTTATTTGGTTTGAAGAAAAGTTTGAAGGTACGGCAAATCAACGTAAAAAGCTCGACCAACGAGCAATGGACTTTGATAAGTTTTGGCGCAAAACCGCTAAGCACACCAGTTGGATTTTGTTTTCTTTATATACAGCAATTACATTTGTTGGTTACTTTACCCCTATTCGTGAGCTACTCCCTGACTTTGTTACCTTTAATGCCGGTAGCTATGCCTTAATGAGTATTATCTTTTTTGCTGCTTGTACATACGGCAATGCTGGGTGGATGCGCGAAATTATGTGTTTACATATTTGCCCATACTCACGTTTTCAGTCAGCCATGTTTGATAAAGATACCTATACAGTATCGTATGATGAAAAACGTGGTGAAAGCCGTGGCCCACGCTCGCGCAAAGTGGCACACCAAGATTTAGAAATAGGCGACTGTATTGACTGTAATTTATGCGTGCAAGTATGCCCAACCGGCATAGACATTCGTAATGGCTTACAAGCAGAGTGTATTAACTGTGGCGCTTGTATTGATGCATGTGATGGGGTGATGGATAAAATGAATTATCCACGCGGACTTATTTCTTATACCACTGAGCGAAACTTAGAAACGCCAGAGAATAAAACCAACCCATTGCGGGCAAAAATTATTGGCTATATAGTGATCCTGGTTATTTTAACCAGTGCCTTGGTTGCCAATATTGCGCTGCGTAAAACGATGGAATTTGATATTATTCGCGATCGTAATCAGTTATATAGGGTTGATTTTGAAGGGTTGGTAGAAAACACCTACACCTTAAAAGTGATCAACAAAGCGCAGTATGAGCAAACCTTTACAGTTAAAGTGCAAGGGCTCGATAACTTTAAGTACATAGGTAAACAAACGTTTAGGGTTAACGCAGGGCAATCGCACAATGTGCCTTTATCACTGGTTATGGATCCGTATGACTTAAAAGCGCCAATGACAGAATTTAACTTTGTGCTATCGCCGGTAGGCGAGCCCGACAATCAAATATCACAGTCGAGTAACTTTTTTAAAGCGCGGTAAAGTTTAACAAAAAGCGGGGTGTTCCCCGCTTTTATTTTATATAAGAAGTGTATGAGTAAATTTAGCTTTATTGATTTAACCCCAGATCTAATTCTTGATGCCATAGAAAGTGTTGGTATTTATGTTGAGTCTGGTTTATTGGCGTTAAATAGTTACGAAAATAGAGTGTATCAATTTGTAGCAGAAGGCGGAAAACGCTACGTTGTTAAGTTTTATCGTCCAGAGCGTTGGAGCGAGGAGCAAATACAAGAAGAGCATGACTTTGCTTTTGAGTTAGCAGAGGCCGAAGTACCGGTTGTTGCGCCAATGGAATATAACGGGCAAAGCTTATTTGAACACCAAGGCTATTTATTTACTTTATTTCCAAGTGTTGGCGGGCGTTTATTTGAAGTCGATAACTTAGATCAACTTGATGTACTAGGGCGCTTAATTGGCAGAATGCATCAAGTTGCTAAAACAAAACCATTTACACAAAGGCCCACCCTAACCTGCGAAGAGTACTTACATACAGCAAAAGTTCATCTGCAAAAAAGTAACTTAGTACCTATGGGATTAGAAACTGCTTTTTATACCATTTTAGATTTGGTTATTAAGCAGGCTCAAACACAGTATACCAATGTAAAAACGATACGTTTGCATGGGGATTGCCATGCTGGCAATATATTATGGGCAGGCGATGCGTTAATGTTTGTTGATTTAGATGATAGTCGCCAGGGGCCACCCATTCAGGATCTATGGATGATGCTAAGTGGCGATCGACAAACGCAGCTGTTACAGTTAGATACCTTAGTAACCGCCTATGAAGAATTTTGTGATTTTGATCACTCGCAGCTTAAGTTGATCGAACCACTTCGAGCTATGCGTATCATCCATTATATGGGGTGGGTTGCAAAACGATGGAGCGATCCGGCTTTTGTGCGGAACTTTTCATGGTTTGCAGATGACAAATACTGGGAGCAACAAATTTTAGCACTTAAAGAGCAGCTTGCCGCATTGCAAGAAGCACCGCTAAAATTATTGCCATAACATTTTATTCAAAAATATGTACAACGAGAGACTAATGCTTAAAAAATTAAAACTGAGCCTACTACTTCTTTGTCTACCTTTTGCAGCACTTGCAGCAAACTTTGAAGTAGGTAATCAATATACAGTTATCGATATCGAAAAAAGTACTACACCACAAGTTACCGAATACTTTTCGTTTTATTGCCCGCATTGTTTTAAATTTGAACCGGTTGCACACGCAATTGAAGAAAACCTACCTGCAGGTGCGGTGTTTATAAAAAATCACGTTAACTTTTTAGGCGGCGTGTCGCCACAAACACAAAGTAATTTGAGCCTAGCGTATTTAGTTGCTAAAAAGCACGGGCAAGCTGATACGATTACAGACAAGATTTTTAAAAGTATTCATGTTCAGCGCGCACCACTGACTGAAATTAAAGATTTAAAAAAATTATTAGATATAAATGGCATTAGTAGCGATACGTTTGATCAAGATATTGCCAGTATGCCAATTATTGCAGCTGAACAAGCAATGCAAGATAAACAAAATAAATACTCAAAATTAGGTGCGTTAACAGGCGTTCCTACTTTTATTGTAAACGACAAATATAAAATCAATCTAAATACCATCAAGAGCCAAGAAGAGCTTGATGAGTTAGTTTCATTTTTACTCGCACTATAAATTTTTGGAGCCATATAATAATGATAAAATTAGTTAAAGCAGGTTTACTTGCTGTATTACTACCTTTCGCTGCAACAAGTTTTGCAGCAACCTTTGAGGAAGGTGTACATTATGAGGTTGTGTCTGAGCGCGCAACTAAAAAACCAGAAGTGAAAGAGTTTTTCTCATTTTACTGTCCTGCGTGTAATAACATGGAGCCACTGGTAGCCGAGATTAAACCAATGCTCGATAAAGGCGTAAAGTTTAAAAAGAGCCATGTTGATTTTGTTGGCATACGCGATACCGAGCATCAACAAATGATCAGCCAAGCGTTAGCAACGGCTGAAGTGTTACCACAAAAAGATAAAATTATTGCGGCTATCTTTAGTCACATTCATACAAAGCGCGCAAATTTTAATGAATTAGCCGACGTAAAAGATGTGTTTGTAGCCCAAGGCGTTGATGGCGATAAGTTCGATAAGTTATTTAAAAGCTTTTCGGTACGTACATTAAGCTCAAAAATGAAGCGCGACCAAGATTACTTTAAAGAAAAAGGTGCATTGCGTGGCGTACCAACTTTTATTGTAAATGGTAAGTACAAACTACTTCTAGGTCGCGAATCGGGTATTAGCGAACCCGCAGATATCACAAATCTAATTAACTACTTGGCAAGCAAGTAAAGTTAACCCCATAAAAAAAGCTCCTTAGGAGCTTTTTTTATGGGTAATTTTTAACTGCTTATTTTAAGTATTCTTTTTTTGTAAAAATACACCCGACTCAATATGGTGCGTATAAGGGAACTGATCAAAAATCGCAAAGCGTTTAACTTCATGGGTGCGGGTTAAGTGATCAAGGTCGCGCTCTAGTGTCTCTGGGTTACACGAAATATAAATAATACTTTCGTAATTTGCTACTAAGTCACACGTTAGGGTATCCATACCGGCACGTGGCGGATCAACTAAAATGGTTTGGCAATTGTAGCTATTTAAATCTATACCTTCTAAACGAGAAAAACTGCGTTCGCCATTCATGGCTTGAGTAAACTCTTCGCTCGACATACGAATAATATCTAAATTGTCTACCTTGTTTTGCGCTATATTATACTGCGCTGAGTGTACCGACGACTTTGATATTTCGGTTGCTAGTACTTTATTAAACGAGCCCGCTAACGCAATAGAAAAGTTACCGTTACCACAATAAAGTTCAAGTAAATCATTTTTAAGTGGCTTACATAAGTCTTGCGCCCACTCTAGCATTTTAATATTTACTTTGGCATTTGGCTGGGTAAAGCTGTTTTCTACCTGCTGATATATTAGTTCTTGGCCATTCACGTTTAAGCGTTCGGTAACGTAGTCATCACCAAGCATTTCTTTTTGTTTGCGGGCACGGCCAATAAAGTCAATTTTATACTTACTGCTTAACTTTTCTTTAAGCGCGTTAATTTCACTCAGCCAATGCTCATCAAGTGGCTTGTGATATAACAGACTCACTAAAATCTCACCGCTTAGCGTAGATAAGTAATCAATCTGAAATAGTTTACGACGCAAAATTTCACACGACTTTAAATTATCAATCATTACTTGCATCACTTCACCTACCAAAGGAGCGGCAGGGTCAAAGCTATCAACGCGAATTTTGTCTTTAGTTTGTTGATCAAACATTATATGAAACAGATCGTCACCATCGTGCCATACTCTAAACTCAGCGCGTTGGCGGTAGTTAATCGGCTCTGAGCTAAATACCTCAAGTTTATCCACACCAAAACGTTGAAATTGGGCAGCAATACGCTGTTCTTTTTCGCTTAACTGCGCATCGTACTGTGAGGTGTCTATTTTAATAACTGCCATTAACGCTATAACCTTATCTTTGAGAGCTGTTTATCGGCGCTATTGTAGGGAGCGAGATGTATTTGTCTAGTTTTGATGAAATATATATTGGTTTTTTTTTGAGCATCTAGCTACAGAAATAACTTACAGTGCCGATAAGTAAGGCAAGCATAGATAGGAGTCGGATCATGAAAATCGGTAACTTTGGCTTTGTTCCAAACCACAATATTAATAAATACGGTAATAAAGGGGCTTTACAGCAACCTACAATACAGTCGCCTCAAGATAACTATCAGCAGCGCGGTAAAGAACTTGCTGCCAAAGTGCTCGGTGACAAAATGGCTCAAGCTCTTGGCTTACCGATAAGCGAGCCGAAAAAAGATAAACCGCTTTTTGATTTTGATGAAATCGTTAAAAACGTTTTAGACTTCGTTACCAGTGCAGTACGTAAAGCAAAAGCCAATGGTGCCGACGATGAAAAACTCAAAGGTATGTTAGGTGATGCTCGAAAAGGTGTGCAAATAGGGATTGATGACGCGGTTGATGAATTAAAAGGCAATGGCGTGTTTAACGACGATATCGCACAGGGTATTAATAAATCTAAAGAAGGCATATTTAATGGCCTGGACAAATTTGAAGACGATTTATTTAATCCTAAACCCGCCAGTGTCTCTGTTAGCCAAGCTCAGTATGCAAGTTTAAGTAACAAAGCAGAATATAAATTTACTACCGCCGAAGGAGACGAAGTGAGTATTAGTTTTGCTGATGCTTATGAGTCACAATCAGCCAGTCGTTATCAGCAAAATGGGAATAGTGAATCTTTTGTAAGTGAGTCGTCGCAGTCTCGTGAGTTGTCATTTTCTATGTCGGTTAATGGCGATTTAAATGAGAATGAACAAAAGGCGATTAATGAGCTAATGGCTGACTTACAAAGTGTAAGTAGCACCTTTTTCAGTGGTGACTTAGATAAAGCATTTGAAGAGGCGCAAGCACTAAGCTTAGGCAACGAACAGCTGGTGGCTTTTTCAATGGATTTACGACAAACCAAAACAGTCGCTACAGTTAAAGGTTACGAAGAGTACAAGCCAGTTCCTGAAAAAGCAGTAGCTGATAAATTAGCGCCGTTTAACGACGACTTAAAAGCTGTGTTTAATAAAGCCACAGAGCTGGGCATACAAAACCAGTTATCGGGTATTGTGCAGTGGTTAAATCAAGATCAAGCAGAAATAGATAAATTGGTAGATTACACCAAAGCTATGTTCGAAAACCTTAATCAATTAAATGCAGCAACGGACGAGCTAGCCAATCAACAATAGTTGTACCACTAAACTACTTTCTTTTATAAAAATCACATGGCAAACTGCCGTTCTTAACTTAGAGTAAGGACAGTAGTTTGTCAGCGCACATAATGGTTTTTGATTCAGGTATTGGTGGTACTACGGTACTTGAACATATTCAGCAAAGTATTCCAGATGCGCAATACAGCTATTTTATGGATAATGCGCTATTGCCATACGGCGCTCAGTCACAGCAAACGATTATTAACCGCTTATGCGCACTCATTCACTTTATTAACCAGCAAGCGCTTAATGTAGATTTAATTGTTATTGCATGTAACACCGCCTCTACTTCTGCGCTTGGGGCAGTGCGCCAAATTACTACTATTCCTATAGTGGGGGTGGTACCGGCGATAAAACCTGCTGCGCAACTTACACAATCTAAACATATCGGCCTACTGGCAACTCCAGCAACTATATCAAGTCCCTATACGCGCACACTCATACAAGAACATACCAACAATATAGCAGTTAGCTTATATAGTAGCGTTGAACTAGTTACTTTAGCCGAGCGTCTGTTTTTTGAACAAAGTTTAGATACAACTAAACTACACCAAGAACTCGATCGTTTAAACATAGATCAGTCTATAGATGTATTAGTATTAGGCTGTACGCATTTTCCTATTTTGGCAGAGCCGATTAGTCAGTACTTTAATAGGAAAGTGCAGCTACTTGATTCAGGTGCAGCGATTGCTAAGCGAGTTCATTACTTAATTAGCCAGCTTAATTTAACGAATAACAATATTGCAGATACAAAAAAGCCGCTGCAATATTATGCAACGGCTAGTGTGAGTAGTAAGTTAGCTGTAAAGCTAGTTACACTGATTGATCCGGCTCAGAACGAAGAGCGTTAGAATCATCTTCTTGTTTTTGTTTTGCTTCACGTACCTTTAAGGTACGTTGTTGGAACTCGCTATCGTTTAACTGCGCTATTGCATTGTCGGCATCAGCTTGCGCCATTTCAACAAAACCAAAGCCACGACGCTTACCTGTATTTTTGTCCTTTAATAAGCGAACGTTGAACACTTTGCCTTGCTCTTCAAATAAAGCACGTACCACACCTTCGTTTGCACGATAAGGAAGGTTACCAACATAAAGCGTTTTGGTTTTTACTTCGGCTTCTACTACACCGTCAGACGACATCGCAGCAATAACAATACCACCAATGAGCAAACCAACAGCAAATAGTAGTGCAGGGTCTAACTCTAGGCTTTCAAGTGCGAACTTAACTATAACAAAACCAACAACAGCAAGAATAACTGAGAGGATAAAAGATTTTTGATCGGGTAATTTCATTTTGATCTACCAATAAACAGGAAATAAACATTAATTTAACATTGTGAACTTGCTATCTTAACGCCTTAATTCAACATAGCAATAAAATTTATAGTAAATAATATAAAACAGGGTGAAAAAGCATCGTTTTATACATGTTTTTATCATGTTTCACTTGCTATCGATTACATTTTGTTCGAACAGTAAAAAGATCTAAAAAAAGGCTTGATCTGTTTTCGGATCTCCCTATAATGCGACCCCACTGAGAAGGGAAACGCCGAAGCATAGCAAGGCAGCAACTACTTAGAGAGTTAAATAAAACTTCGGTTTTAAATCTTCCAAAAAGAAAGTTTAAAACAAAGTGTTGACTCGAAAAATAAAGGATGTATTATACGCATCCCTTGAGACGCTAAAGCGACTCAAAACGTTCTTTAACAATATAAAGCAATCATCTGTGTGGGCACTCGTACAGATTGAGTTCTAACAGCCAATCTACTTACTCTTTATGGGTAATTAGCGAGGCAAACAAATTAGAGTCTCAATTGAAAACTGAGTGACCAACAGAAGCAACTTATTTATAAGTTGCTTCGGCACAGTCAATTCAATATCGAAAGATATTAAAATAAATTCAGAATTCATTGAGCTGTCGAAAGACATAAAACT